>DAINPC010000086.1:0-8863 GCA_036743695.1 Solirubrobacteraceae bacterium
TCCTCGACCAGGGCGTGTTCATCCGCTCGATGGCCAACCGCGGCGCGCTGGGCGGACTGTCGGAGGCCGCGCTGCAGGCCGCGCTGCTGCTCGACGCTGCCGGTCGCCAGGACGTGTTCGTGGAGACCGTCGGCGTCGGGCAGGCCGAGATCGACATCATCGACCACGCCGACACGATCGTGCTGGTGCTGATGCCCGGATCCGGCGACTCGATCCAGGCGCTGAAGGCCGGGGTGATGGAGATCCCGGACGTGATCGTGATCAACAAGGCCGACCATCCCCTCACCGACACCATGGTCCGCGAGATCCGCGGCGTGCTCTCGCTGGCCAACCTCGACCGCTCTCCCGAGGAGGTGCGCGGCAGATGGCGGGTGCCGATCGTCAAGACCGAGGCCACCCAGGGACGCGGCATCGAGGAGCTGGTCAAGAGCCTGGAGGAGCACCGTGCCCACATCCTCTCCGCCGGCCAGCTGGCCGAGCGGCGCAGTCGCAACCTGCGCAACGAGGTGCTGGCGATCGCCACCGCGCGCATGCGGCGTCGGCTGGAGGAGGACCTGCGTGGGGACTCCGAGTTCCAGCGCCTGCTCGACGAGGTGGTCGAGCGGCGGCTGGACCCCGCCAGCGCCGCCTCGACCCTGCTGGAGCGCGCCGCGGGCTCCGCACAGTCCGTCGAGTAGGCTGCCGTCGCGATGGGCTACCTCGACCTGGCAGACCGCAGCTGGCCGGTGCTCGGCCGGCTGATGAAGGGCCACACCGCCATCTACCGCGCCAGTCGCGGCCTGATCGGCCACCGCTTCCCCGGCTCGCCGCCGATGCTGCTGCTCGACCATGTGGGCGCCAAGAGCGGGGTCACGCGCACCAGCCCGCTCGTCTACGGCGAGGACGGCCAGAACCTCGTCCTGGTCGCCTCCAAGGGGGGCTTTCCCAGGCACCCCGCCTGGTTTCACAACCTGTGCGCCAACCCCGACACCACCGTCCAGGTTGGATCGCAGCGGCGCCGCGTGCACGCGCGCGTGGTCGAGGGCGAGGAGCGCGCGCGGCTGTGGAAGCTGATGGTCGGCGTCTACAGCGGCTATGAAGGCTATCGGCGCCGCACCGAGCGCGAGATACCGCTGGTCGTGCTCGAGCCGCGCTGAGGGGCCGGACGGCGCGGAGCGCTAGGCGCCGAGCGCGCGGGCGATGACCATCTGCTGGATCTCGTCGGTGCCCTCGCCGATCGTGAGGATCTTCGCGTCGCGGTAGAAGCGGCATACGGGGTACTCCTCGATGAAGCCGTAGCCGCCGTGAATCTGCACGGCCTCCTCCGCGCAGCGCACGGCCAGGCGACCCGTCTTCAGCTTCGCCTGGGCCGCCGTCAGCGTGAAGTTGCGCCCCGCGTCCTTCTCCAGCGCGGCTTTGTGGACCAGTAGCCGCGCCGCTGCGATCTCCGTGGACATGTCCGCCAGCTTGCCCTGGATCGCCTGGAACTTGGAGATCGGCTTGCCGAACGCCCGGCGCTCCTTGGCGTAGCTGAGAGCCTCGTCCAGCGCGCCCTGGGCCAACCCCACGCCCATCGCCGCCACGCCGATGCGGCCGATGTCGAGGATGTGCAGGAACTGCTTGAAGCCCGCGCCGCGCGGGCCCAGCAGGCTCTGCTCGGGCACGTGGCAGTCCGTGAACGTCAGCGGCCGCGTGTCAGAGGCGTTCCAGCCCATCTTCCTGTACGGCTCACCCTGCCCGTAGCCGGCGGTGCCGTTGGCCACGATGATGTTCGAGATCTCCTTGGGATGCGCGGGATCGACACCCTGCTCGCCGGTGACCGCCGTGATGCACACGATCCCCGAGATGTCCGTGCCGGCGTTGGTGATGAACTGCTTGGCGCCGTCGATCACCCATTCGCCGTCCACCAGGCGCGCGCGGGTGCGGGTGTTGCCCGCGTCCGAGCCCGCCTCCGGCTCGGTCAGCCCGAACGCGCCCAGCCGCTCGCCCGAGCACAGCCGCGGCATCCACTCGCGCTTCTGCTCCTCGCTGCCGAACAGGTACAGCGGCTGGGTTCCAAGCGAGGTGTGTGCGCACAGGGTGATCGCCACCGAGGAGTCGATCCGCGTGAGCTCCTCGACCGCGAGCGCGTAGGCGAGGGTGTCGCCGCCGCCGCCGCCGTACTCCTCCGGGAACGGGATCCCCATCAGGTTCAGCTTGCCCAGCTTCTCCACGATCTCATACGGGAAGGACTTCGTCCGGTCGAGCTCCTCCGCCACCGGTGCGACCTCGCCCTCGGCGAATTCCCTGACCGTGCGCCTGATCAGCTCGTGCTCGGGGGAGAGGTCGAAGTCCATCGCGCCCGGCATTCTCACAGGTCGCGTCTGGAAGGATGCACGCCGATGACCCGCACGCGCCTGATCCGCGACTTCCTGACCCGCGGACGCACCCATCGCTACGGCCCGCATCGCTCCCAGCGCGCCGATCTCCACCTGCCCGTCGGGGCTCCTCCGCACCCGGTGATGGTCGTGATCCACGGCGGCTCGTGGCACAAGCGCTACGGCAGGGTCGTGATGCGCGGCCTCGTCGGCGAGCTCGTGCGCCAGGGCTGGGCGGTGTGGAACATCGAGTATCGCCGCCTGGGGGAGGGCGGAGGATGGCCGGCCACCTTCGAGGACGTTGCCGCCGCCATCGACCATCTCGCCCAGCTCGACGAGCCGCTCGACCTCGACAGCGTCAGTGTCCTCGGGCACTCCGCCGGGGGACATCTGGCGCTGTGGGCGGCCAGCCGTGCGGACTTCCACGAGGAGATGCTCGGCGCCCGCCCGGCCGTCACCTTCAAGCGTGCGATCAGCCAGGCTGGGGTGTGCCACCTCGCGGGCGCCTACCGGCAGTGGCGCGGCGGTGCCGCCCGGGCGCTGATGGGAGGCGCTCCCTGGGACGTGCCCGAGCGCTACGCGGTCGGCGATCCGCTTGCGCACGTGCCCCTGGGGCTGCCCGTGCTGCTGGTCCACGGGGTGCTCGACGAGACCGTCTCGGTCGAGCTGAGCCGCCGCTACGCGCTCGAGACAGACGCCGCCGGTGGCGCGGCCGAGCTGATCGAGATCGAGGGCGAGGCGGGCGGGCACCGGGCCCACATCGACCCGCGTGGCGAGGCCTGGGCGGCGGTCGCGCAATGGCTGCGCGAGCCGGTCAGCGTGTGAGCGCTCGCGCGCGCCGCCGGGCGATTCCTCCTCAGGCGCCGTAGGCGGCCCCGGCGAGGCGCCGCGTGCGGACCCTCCTCAGGCGCTGTAGGACTTCGCCAGCTCGACCAGCAGGCGCACGCCGTAGCCGGAGGCGCCCTTGCCCACGTACGCACGGCCGAGATCCCAGGCCGACCCCGCGATGTCGAGATGCGCCCACGGAACCTCGCCGACGAAGCTCGACAGGAACGCGCCGCCCACGATCGCGCCGGCCTTGCGCGCTTCGGGGGCGTTGTCCAGGTCGCCGTAGGTGCCCTTGATCAGCTCGTCGTACTCCTCGTGCAGCGGCATGCGCCACAGGATCTCTCCGCAGCGCTCTCCCGCCGCGGTCAGGCGCTCGGCCAGCTCCTGGTCGTTGCTCATCAGCCCCGCGTAGGTGGATCCGAGCGCGACGATCACCGCGCCGGTCAGCGTGGCCAGGTCCACGATCCGCTCGGCGCCCTCCGCGACCGCTTGGCAGAGGCAGTCCGCCAGCACCAGCCGGCCCTCCGCGTCGGTGTTGTTGACCTCGATCGTCTTGCCGTTGGCGGCCGTGACGATGTCGCCCGGCTTGACCGAGCGCCCGCTCGGCAGGTTCTCCGTCGCGCCGATCACCGCCACGAGCTTCACTGCCAGCCGCAGGCGCGCGATCGCCGCCACGGCCTCGATCACCGCCGCGCCGCCCGACATGTCGAACTTCATCTCAGCCATCTTCGCCCCCGGCTTCAACGAGATGCCGCCGCTGTCGAACGTCACCGCCTTGCCCACAAACCCCAGCGTCGGGGCGCTCGCGCCAGCGGCGGGTGGGCCGTTGTAGCGCATCGTGATCAGCGCGGGCTCCTGCTCGGAGCCCTGGGCCACCGCCGCGAACGCGCCCATGCCGCGGGCGAGGATGCCCGCGCGCCCCTCCACAGCCACGGACAGGCCCGACAGCTCGCCGCCGAGCGCTTGCGCGTACTCGGCCAGCGCCGTCGGCGTCAGGTCGTTGCCGGGCCGGTTCTGCAGGTCGCGCGCGCGGTTGACCGCCTCGCCCACCAGCGCCGCCTCGGCGACCGTCGGCCCGAGGCCGTCCTCGCCCGCCAGCAGCAGCCGCTCGAGGTGCTTTGGAGGCGCGTCCGGCACTGGGCCCTGGCCGCTCTCGGGAGCGGACTTGTGGCGCTCGAAGCTGTAGTCGCCCAGGAGCGTGCCCTCGACGATCGCCGCGGCGATCGTCGGCGGGCTGCCGGAGGGAGCTTCCCAGCAGAGCGCGCGCGTGGAGATCTCACGGGCGCGCTCGCCGACCGCCGAGGCCGCCACGCGGGCGCGCTCGGCCGTGAAGGCCTCGCGTGCGCCCAGGCCCACCACCAGCCAGCGCTTGCCGTCCGCGTGGGTCAGCGCCAGCGACTTGAAGGAGCTGCGCGCCTCGCCCGAGGCGAGCAGCTCGCCGAGCGCGGAGGGGGACCGCTCCGGCGCCCCCTCGCCCGCGAACACGCCGAGGGCGATCGTGTCGGCGTCGCTGGCCGAGGGCGGCTGGGAGATGGCGGATACGTGCATCGCCGCCACGATATCCAGCTCGCCGTCGATCCCGCCCCGCGGTGCATGCGGGCGCCGCCCCGCGGTGCATGCGGGCGCTCCGCGGGCGCCGCACCGCTGTGGCGCCTGGGCGGAGGCGGCTGCGGCGCCGATCCGACATGGGCGCCCCCGCGAGCCGGGGCGGGCGCTCCGGGGGCGCGCAGCGGTCCACTACCATTCTCGATCTCCGTCCCTTCGCACCGACCTACAGGAGAGACCCGCTCCCATGCCCAAGACAGTGATCCTCGGCGCCGCGCGCACCCCCATCGGCAAGATGGGCGGCGGCCTGTCCTCGCTGGATGCCACCGAGCTCGGCGGCCTGGCGATCAGCGCCGCGCTCGAGCGCTCCGGCGTGGAGCCCGAGCAGGTCGATCACGTTGTCGTCGGCCAGGTTCTCCAGGCCGGCCAGGGCCAGATCCCCTCGCGCCAGGCCCAGATCAAGGCTGGCATCCCCAAGGAGGTCTCATCGGAGACGGTCAACAAGGTCTGCGCCTCCGGGCTGCGGGCCTCGGTGATCCTCGACCAGGCGATCCGCGCCGGCGACGTGCAGGTGGGCGTGGGGGCTGGGATGGAGTCGATGTCCCAGGCTCCCTACCTGCTGCCGCAGGCGCGCTTCGGCTACCGCATGGGCGACGCCAAGATGCTCGACGCGATGGTCCACGACGGCCTCACCAACCCGTTCTCCGGCAAGCAGATGTTCGTCGAGGCCACCGAGATCGGCGAGGAGCTCGAGATGACGCGCGCGGACCTGGACCGCTGGGCGCTGCGCTCGCACGAGCTGGCGCTGAAGGCGATCGACGAGGGGCGGCTCTCCGAGGAGATCGTGGCGGTGATCGTCAGGGGCCGCAAGGGCGACACGGTCGTGGAGATCGACGAGGGCCCGCGCCGGGACACCTCGCTGGAGCGCCTGGCGGCGCTGCCTGGGTTGGTGAGCAAGCAGGGCTCGCACACGGCCGGCAACTCCCCCGGAGTCAACGACGCCGGCGGTGCGCTGGTGCTCTCCTCCGAGGAGTGGGCGAGCGCCAACGGCAAGGAGGCGCTGGCCGAGATCGTCACACACGCCCAGAGCGCCAACGACTTCGCCTACCTCGCCACCACCCCCGCGAGCGCCGCCAAGAAGGCACTGGAGAAGGCCGGCCTGCAGCCGGGCGACATCGACGTGTGGGAGATCAACGAGGCGTTCGCCTCGGTCACGCTGAACTCCATCCGCATCCTCGGCATCGATGAGGACCGCGTCAACGTCAACGGCGGCGCGGTCGCCCTCGGACACCCGATCGGCGCCTCCGGGGCACGCATCCTCGCCAGCCTCGTGTTCGAGCTGCGCCGCCGCGGCGGCGGCCTGGGCTGCGCGGCGATCTGCTCGGGTGGCGGGCAGGGCGACGCGGTGATCCTCAAGGTCTAGTGGACGAGCGCGCAAACGGCGCCGGCGGGTCCCCGCCCGGTCGGCCGCGCGGTGCCGCATTCTTCGACCTGGACAAGACCCTGATGGCGGGGTCCTCGGGCATCTTCTTCGCCCGCGCCGCCTACGAGACGGGAATGATCTCCCGTGCCCGGCTCGTGCGCGACGTGTATGAAAACGTGCGCTTTCGCCTGCACGGCTCGACCGACGATCGCGCCGATGACGTGCGCAAGCGGGTGGGGGAGATGATCGCCGGGGTGCGCGTGCGCGACCTGGAGCGCCTGTCCCCGCGCGTGCTCGCGGGCGTGCTGCCGCGGCTGTACCCGCAGATGCTCGAACGCGCCTACGCCCACCAGGATGCCGGGCTGCCCGTCTACATCCTGACGGCCGCCTCGCAGGAGATGGCGGACCTGCTCGCGCACGTGCTCGCCTTCGACGGCGGCCTCGGCTCGCGCTCGGAGATCGTGGACGGGCGCTACACGGGCAGGCCCGCCGGCCCGTTCAACTACCGCGAGGGCAAGGTGCTCTCGATGCGCGAGCTGGCCGGGCGGGAGCGCATCGAGCTCGGCGCCTCGTTTGCCTACTCGGACTCCGAGTCCGACCTGCCGATGCTGCGCGCGGTGCGCCACGCCGTGGTCGTCAACCCGGACGCGGCGCTCAGGCGGATCGCCGCCCAGGAGGGCTGGGAGGTGGTGGAGCTCGATCGCCTCGGCCGACGGCTGAAGGTGCTGGCCGCGCTCGGCGCCGGGACGGCCGCGGCCTCGGTGGGGAGGATCGTGCTCGACCGGGGTGCAGGCGCCGCGCGGCGGCGAGCGCATAATGTTCGTGTTCGCAGTCGGTAGGACCACCGTTCACACTGCAATCCACCACGGCCGGCTCGGCGCCCGAGGGCGCATGCCGGCGAGAGCCAGGCCAAACGATCGGGAGAGCGTGTCTCGCTGATGGCGCCCACAGTCGCAACCACCAAGAGCAAGATCCGCGTCGTCGTGGCCAAGCCGGGCCTGGACGGGCACGACCGCGGCGCGAAGATCATCGCGCGAGCGCTGCGCGACGCCGGCATGGAGGTCATCTACACCGGCCTGCACCAGACGCCCGAGCAGATCGTCGAGACGGTCATCCAGGAGGACGCCGACGCGGTCGGCCTGTCGATCCTCTCAGGCGCCCACATGACGTTGGTGCCGCGCGTGGTCGAGCTGCTGCGCGAGCAGGGGATCGACGACGTGGTGATCACCGTGGGCGGCACGATCCCCGCCGAGGACATCCCCGACCTGAAGAGGCTCGGGGTGGCCGAGGTGTTCACGCCGGGCGCGCCCACGCAGGCGATCGTGGATTTCATTCGCGGCGCCACCGGCGAGCGGGCGCGCATCAAGTAACTGATTGACTCGTCAGTCAACCGCTCGAAGCGGTAGGATCGCACCCAACAGACCCCAAGGAGAAGCTCAAAGAGATGAAGATATGCGTCCTGGTGAAGGAGGTTCCAGACGCCGCCGTCGAGAAGAGGATCGACCCCTCGACGGGGCGCATGGACCGCAGCGGGGAGAAGAACCTCAACCCGTATGACACGCACGCCATCGAGGCTGCGATGCAGATCAAGGAGGGCGGCGCGATTCCGGTCGAGGAGATCGTCGCCGTGACCATGGGCCCCGACAGCGCCGTGCGCGCGCTGCACAAGGCCGTCTCGCTCGGAGCGGACCGCTCCGTCCACCTCAGCGACCCCGCCGTGGCGGGCTCCGACGTGGCGGCGACCGGCTACGCGCTCGCCAAGACCCTCCAGCGCGAGAGCCCGGACCTGGTGCTGTTGGGCCAGCAGTCAGACGACGGCGAGTGCTACACGATCGGCGCCGTGGTGGCCGAGTACCTCGGCATGCCCTCGCTGACGCAGGTGATCAAGATGGACGTCGAGTCCGACGCCCTGCGCTGCGAGCGCCAGGCCGAGTACGGCTATGACACCGTGCAGATCAAGCTGCCCGCGGTGATCTCCGTGGGCGACGCCATCAACGAGCCGCGCTACCCGTCGCTGAAGGCGATCATGGGCGCCAAGAAGAAGCCGCTCGACAGCATCACCGCAGCCGACGCGGGGATTGACAGCGCCAAGGTCGGTGGCGAGAACTCCGCAGCCCAATGGGTCGCGGCCAAGGCGCCGCCCGCGAAGGCCGCCGGCGAGATCATCGAGGACGAGGACACCGGCGAGACGGTCGAAAAGATCGTCGCCTGGCTCGACGAGCGCAAGCTCATCTAAGGAGACGCTGAACTGACATGGCCAACATCCTGGTTTACGCGCTGCACTACGACGGTGCGATCAACAAGAACTCGCTAGGCGCCGTCTCAGAGGGCGCCAGGCTCGCTGCCGAGCTCGGCGGCGAGGCTCACGCGATCCTGCTCGGCGAGAACGTCCCGCAGGAGCTGGCGGCCTCGCTCGGCAACTACGGCGCCAAGAAGGTGCTCGTGGCCGAGGGCCCCGAGGGCCTCGCGCAGCCGCTGGTCGACGCGATGGCCAAGGCGATCGCCGACGGCGGCTACTCATACGCGCTGTTCGGCGGCGGCCTGCTCGGCTTCGAGATCGGCGCCGGTCTGGCCGGTCGTCTCGGCGCCGGTGTGGCGATGGAGGTCACCGCGGTGCGGGCAGAGGGCGGCGAGCTGATCGCCGAGCGCCCGATCCTCGGCGATTCGGCCATCTCGGAGATCAAATACCGCTCGGACGTGGGCATCATCATCGGGCGCTTGAACGCGTTCG
>DAINPC010000087.1:0-8837 GCA_036743695.1 Solirubrobacteraceae bacterium
AGGAGCCGCACACGGAGGCCATCGAGGATGAGCCGTTTGACTCGAGGATGTCCGACACCACGCGGATCGAGTAGGGGAACTCCTCGATCGAGGGGACCATCGGCGCCAGCGCGCGCTCGGCGAGCGCTCCGTGGCCGATGTCGCGGCGCTTGACGCCGCCCATGCGTCCCGCTTCCCCGACGGAGAACGGCGGGAAGTTGTAGTGGTGCCAGTAGTACTTTTTGGTTTCCAGGCCGAGCGTGTCAAGGCGCATCTCCTCCTTGAGCGTGCCCAGCGCGGCGACGCTGAGCGCCTGCGTCTGCCCGCGCGTGAACAGCGCGGAGCCGTGCGTGCGGGGCGTCACCCCGACCTCGATGGAGATGTCGCGGATCTCGTCCGCGGCACGGCCGTCGGGGCGCTTCTTGCTGACGGCGATGCGCTCGCGGATGATCGACTTCTCGAGCTCGTCGAACGCCAGCTGCAGCGCTGCGCGGCGCAGCTTGGCGGCCAGCAGCTGCTCCTCCGTTGCGCCCTCGGGCGCCGCGGGGGCGTGCTGCTCGAGGATCGCCGTCTCGGCCGCCTTGGTGGCGTCCTGGCGCTCGAGCTTGTCCACCACCTGGGTGGCGGCGTCGAGCTCGGAGCCGTGCGAGGAGCGGATGGCGTCGAGCACAGCAGGATCGACCTGGGCGGTTTCGAAGACTTTCTTCTCCTTGCCCACCTTGGCCGCCAGCTCGCGCTGGAGCGCGCACAGCTTCTTGATCTCCGCGTGGGCGATGTCGAGCGCGTCGAGGATCTCGGCCTCGGGGATCTCGTTGGCGCCCGCCTCGACCATCAGGATGGCCTCCTCGGTGCCGGCCACGATCAGATCGAGGTCGGAGCCGCCCTCGGCGTCGGGGAGCAGATCCGCCTCGTTGGGGTTGACCACGAAGTTGCCGTCCACCTTGCCGATCCGTACCGCACCCACGGGCGTGGGGAACGGGATGTCGGAGATCATCACCGCGGCGGATGCGCCGTTCATGGCGAGGATGTCATAGGGGTGGACGTGGTCGATCGAGAGCGGGATCGCCACCAGCTGCGTGTCATAGCGCCAGTCCTTGGGGAACAGCGGGCGCAGCGGACGGTCGATCATGCGCGCGGTGAGCGTGCCCTTCTCGCCGGGGCGGCCCTCGCGCTTGAAGAAGGATCCGGGGATCTTCCCGGCGGCGTACATGCGCTCCTCGACGTCCACCGTCAGCGGGAGGAAGTCCACGTCGCGCAGGCCGCCCGCGACTGCGGTGGCGAGCAACATGGTGTCGCCCTGCCGTACCACGACTGCGCCGGAGGCCTGCTTGGCCATCCTGCCGGTCTCAAAGGAGATCTCACTACCGGCAATCTCCACGGAAACCCGCGTAACAGCGTCACTACTCATATTCACTACCTTCCTGTACCGCCCGTCGGTCGGCGGCCCGTTTCTTTTTTATTCTCCGAACGGACGGAGCTTAGCGGAGCGCGACGTCCAGACCCTGGCGCAGCAGATCCCGCACCGGGCAGCTCGCCTGTTGAGGCGGCCTCATAGCTCCAGCGCACGACCCCGTCGGGGCCTGTGATCACGAGAAGCTCTAGCCGTCGGCGCGGGCGAGCGTGAAAAGCTCGGCGCGGGCGTCCCTGGTGTCAGGACCACGCTCAGCCTACTTGCGCAGGCCGAGCTCTTTGATCAGCGCCCGGTAGCCCTCGAGGTCGCGGCGCTGCAGATAGGCCAGGAAACGGCGCCTTTTGCCCACGAGCATCAGCAGGCCGCGGCGCGAGTGGTGGTCTTTGCCCTGCTCGCGCAGGTGCTCGGTGAGGTGGTTGATGCGTTCGGTGAGCAGCGCGATCTGCACCTTGGTGGAGCCCATGTCGTTCTCGTTGGCGCCGAACTTGGCGGCGAGCTCGCGCTTGCGCTCGGTGGTCATGGCCGGCATAGCCGGGCACGGTAGCAGACGGCCGTGGGCGTCAATGCGACGCGGCGATCTCGCGCGTGCGCTCCACATCGCGGTGCATCTGTGCGATCAGCGCGTCGGGATCCTCGAAGCGGCGCTCGCCGCGCAGGCGCGCGAGGAACTCCAGGCGCAGCTGCTGGCCGTAGAGGTCGCCTTGGAAATCCAGGATGTATGCCTCGATCAGCTCGCCGCGGCCGGTCGTGAAGGTCGGGCGCACGCCGATGCTGACGGCGGCTGGCCGATTTCCAATCGGTCCGCAGTCGGCGAGGCAGGCGTAGACGCCGTGGCCGGGGCACACGAGCTTCTCGTCGGGCACGAGGTTGGCGGTGGGAAAGCCCAGCTCGCGTCCGCGCGAGTCGCCGTGGGCGACCTGGCCACCGAGCTGGAAGGTGCTGCCGAGCAGCCTGTTGGCCTCGGCCACCTCGCCGGCGAGCACGAGACCGCGGATGTGGCTGGAGGAGACGATCTCCCCATCGACCTCCAACAGGGGATGCACGACGGTGGTGAAGCGAGCATCGGCGAGCAGCAGCCCCGCATCGCCTTGAGCCTTGTGGCCGAAGCGGAAGTTCTCGCCGATTGCGACCTGCCGGGCGCCGAGCGCTCCGACCAGCACATCCTCGACGAACTCCGCGGCGGAGCGCTGCGCGAACTGGGTATCGAAGGGGATCACGATCAGCTCCTGCACGCCGAGCGAGGCGACCAGCTCGGCCTTGCGCTCCAGCGTGGTCAGCAGCTTGGGGGTGTGCTGCGGGACGACCACGGAAACGGGGTGCGGCTCGAACGTGAGCACGCTGTCCGCGCCTGCGATCACCTCGCGATGACCCAGGTGCACGCCGTCGAAGGTGCCCACCGCCACGCTGCGCGATCGCGTGCGCTCCACATCGGGCAGGCGGATCACATTCACGGCCGCACAGCCTAGCCCCGCGCGAGCTGGAGGGCCTGCTCCAGCGCGATCAGCGGCGGGTCGCTCCACGGCTCTCCCCGCGGCGGCGGCGGCACGGCGTCGGTCACGTGGAACGGGCCGATGGCGGTGCGCCTCAGCTCGAGGCAGTACGCGTCGCCGAGGTCTGCGATCAGCGAGCGCACGTAGGTGCCGGAGCCGCATTCGATCTCAAAGCCAGCGCGGGGCGGATTGGCCTGATCATCCTGCTCGCGCCACAGCTGCTGGAAGCGCTGGACGGTCACGATCCGCTCGGGCATCTCAAAATGCTCGCCGCGGCGGGCGCGGCGGTAGGCGCGCTCGCCGCCGATCTTGACGGCCGAGTGCATCGGCGGGCGCTGGCGGATCTCCCCGGTGGGCAGCTGCGGCGGATCGGGCGGCACGCGCCCGGTCTCCGTGATCTCGCCCTCGGTGTCGCCGGTGCTCGAGACGGCGCCCAGGCGGGCCACGGTCTCATAGCGCTTGGGCAGCTCCATCAGTGCCTTCTGGGCTTTGGTGGCCCGACCGAGGAGCACCAGCAGCAGTCCGGTGGCGAATGGGTCCAGCGTGCCGGCGTGACCGGTCTTGACGCCACCCAGCGAGCGGCGCACGGCGGCGACCACGTCGTGGGAGGTCATTCCGGCGGGCTTGTCGATCAGCAGAACGCCGTCCATCGGGCGCCCTCACCCCCCGCGGGCGGCCGCGGCGGGCACTCAGGCGACCGTGGCGGCGGCGTGCCCGTCGGAGGAGGCGTGCAGCTGAGCGGCGATGGCGGAGCGCAGGAACTCGATCAGATCGTCGGCCTCCAGCGTGGTGGAGAAGCCGGCCGCGCGGCGATGCCCGCCACCCCCCTGGGCGCGGGCGATGATCGACACGTCCACGTCGTCGTCGGTGGCGCGCAGCGAGACTTTGTGCTGGCCCTTGCGCTCCCCGCTGGAGAGCTCGCGCACGAGCGCGGCCACCTTGGTGCCGTGGAGCGCGCGCAGCTGGTCGATGATTCCCTCGGAGTGGCTCTCCGCGGCGTGCGCGCGGTCGAAGTCCTCGGCACTGAGCGCCACCAGCGTCAGCTCGCCGGCGTCGAAGCGCCGGAGCTGGGCGAGCGCGAGCGCCAGCAGCGCGAGCTTCGACTCCGGCATGTCCTCGTACAGGCGGCGGTTGATCGCGCCCACGTCCACGCCTGCCTGCAGCAGCTCCGCGGCCATCAGGTGCGCGCGCGGGCCGGTGTTCTCGTACATGAAGCGCCCGGTGTCCGTGATCAGCCCGATGTAGAGCGCCTCGGCTACCGCGGGCGTGGGCAGCACGCCGAGCCCGTGCATCAGGTCCCACACGATCTCCGCGGTGCACGAGGCGTCGGGGACGACGTGGTTGAGCGTGCCGAAGCGGGTGTTGTCGTGGTGGTGATCCACGTTCAGCAGATGCGCGCCGTCGCGCAGCACGCTGGCGGAGTTGCGGTCGATGTTGCCGCAGTCGAGGAACACAACGGTCCGCTGCGCGATGTCGGCGGGCGGCTCCTGGATCAACCCGTCGAGGCTGAACTCGCCGTACTCTTGCGGGAGCGGCAGATCGTGCGGCGAGATGAACATGGCGGTGTCCTTGCCCAGCGCGCTGAGCAGGCCCTGCATGCCCACCAGCGAGCCGAGCGCATCGCCGTCGGGATTCTCGTGCGTGGCGAGCACGAAGCGCTCGTCCTGGCGGATGCGCGCGAGCACCAGCTCGCGCGTTGCCTGCGTGCCCTGCGCGTCCTGCACGGCGACGGAATCGCTCACGAGAGGCCCGCCTCCTCGATCAGCTCATCGACGCGCATCGCGCGGTCGGTGGTCTCGTCGTAGGTGAACTCGAGCGCGGGCGTGCGCTTCAGGCGCAGCTCGCCGGCGAGGCGCCCCTGCAGGAAGCCGTGCGCGCTGCGCAGGCCTTCGAGGCTGGCCTCGCGCTCGGACGGCTCGGACGCGCGGCCGCCGGGGCCGAGCACGCTCACGTACACGCGAGCATGGCGTAGGTCTGCGCTGGTCCTCACATCGGTCACGGTCACGAATCCCACTCGAGGGTCCTTCAGATCGCCTGCAACTGCATCGCCGATCACCTGACGAATCGCCTCGTCGACCCGACGCATACGTCCTGTTGTCATCCTATTCCTCCAATTCCCTGCCGAGCCTCGGGTCCCTGCCGGGCCTGCGGGCAACTCTCAGGAGGACAGCTCGCGCTCCACCTGGCGTGTCTCATAGGTCTCGAGCAGGTCGCCCTCGCGGAGATCCTGGAAGTTGGTGAGCACGATGCCGCACTCGAAGCCGCTGGCCACCTCGCGCACGTCGTCGTTGAAGCGGCGCAGGCTGTCGATCGTGGTGTCGTAGATGACGGTGCCCTCGCGCACGACGCGCACGCGGGCGCCGCGCGTGACCTTGCCCTCGGTGATGAACGAGCCGGCGATGGTGCCGATCCGCGAGGCTCGGAACAGCTGGCGAACCTCGGCCTGGCCGAGCGGGGTCTCCACCTCGGCGGGCTCCAGCATGCCCTGCATGGCCGCGCGCAGCTCCTCGATGGCCCTGTAGATGACCGCATAGGAGCGGATCTCCACGCCCTCGCGGTCGGCGATCTGGCGCGCGTCGCCGACGGGGCGGACGTTGAAGGCGAGGATCACGCCCTCGGAGGCGGAGGCGAGCATCACGTCGGACTCGTTGATGCCACCGACGCCGCGGTGGATGATGTTGACCTTGACCTCCTGCTGGGGCAGCTTGGCGATCTCGTCCTCGATCGCCTCCAGCGACCCGGCGACGTCGGCCTTGACGACCAGGCCGAGCTCCTTGACGGTGCCCTCCTGTGCGAGCTTGAAGACGTCCTCCAGCGAGACCTTGCGACCGGAGCGACGTGCCAGCATCTCGGTCTTCAGGCGGTTGGCGCGCTCGCCGGCGAGCTGGCGCGCACGGCGCTCGTTCTCGACCACCCGCACCAGTTCCCCGGCCTCTGGCACCCCGTCGAAGCCGAGCACCTCGACGGGCTGGCCGGGCATGGCGCGCTTCATCTTGTTGGCGGTGAAGTCGTGCATGGCGCGCACGCGTCCGAAGTGCGCGCCGGCGACCAGCGCGTCGCCGACCAGCAGCGTCCCGCGCTGGATCAGGACGGTGACCACGGGCCCGCGCCCGGGGTCGAGCTTGGACTCGATCACCGTGCCGGAGGCCTCGGCGCCGGCATTGGCCTTGAGCTCCTCCAGATCGGTGACCACCTGGATCGTCTCCAGCAGCGTGTCCAGGCCGTCGTGGGTCTTGGCGCTGACGTCCACGAACTCGGTTTCCCCGCCCCACTCCGACGGCTGCAGGCCGTGCTGGGTCATCTCGGTGCGCACGCGCTCGGGCTGCGCACCCTCCTTGTCGATCTTGTTGACCGCCACGATGATCGGCACTTTGGCCGCCTTGGCGTGGTCGATGGCCTCCTCGGTCTGCGGCTTCACACCGTCGTCGGCGGCGACCACGATCACGGCCAGATCGGTCACGCGCGCGCCGCGGGCGCGCATGGCGGTGAACGCCTCGTGGCCGGGCGTGTCCAGGAAGGTGATCTCTTTGCCGGCGTGGCGGACCTGATAGGCGCCGATGTGCTGCGTTATTCCGCCGGCCTCGCCCGCGACCACCTCGGTCTCGCGGATGGCGTCCAGCAGCGAGGTCTTGCCGTGGTCCACGTGGCCCATGATGGTGACCACGGGCGGGCGTTCGATCAGGTCCTCCTCGGCGTCCGCGAAGACGGGCTCGACCTCGACGTCGTCGGCGGCGTGGACGATCTCGATCTGCTTGTCGAACTCGTCCGCCAGCACCTGGATGGCGTCGTCGGAGAGCGTCTGCGTGAGCGTGGCCATCTCGCCCAGCGACATCAGCTTCTTGATCAGCTCGGGAACGGCCACGCCGAGGTACTCGGCTACGTCCTTGACGGTCGATCCGGAGTTGACCCGGATCATGTCCGTGGCCTCCATGGCGGAGTTGTCGATCGGCGCGATCGTCTCGTCGTAGGTGCCGCGCCGGCGGCGTCCGCGGCGAGGACGCCGCTGGGGCTGGTTGGAGGGGCCGCCCTGCTGGCGGCGCGATGCCTGGGAGTCGATCACCACGCGTCGGCGTCCGCCCGGGCCGATGTCTCCAGGGGTGCGCTCGCCGGTGCGCGAGTCACGGGTGGGACGCACGCGATCGGCGCCCGAGGCGCCGGCGGCGGGGACCGCGGCGCCAGCGCCCGCTGCGGTTGCGGTCGAGGCGGGTGCCGTCGTGCCGGGCGCGGATGCGCCGGCGGCGGGCGGCGCGGCGGTGGCGCTTGGGCTCGGGGCGGCCGGGGCGGCGGCGGGCCGGGAAGCCTCGCCGGACGGAGCCGTCTTGGCGGCGGGCGCCGGGGCGGCGGGGGCGCCGTTGGAGCTTGCGGGTGTGGCGGATGCGCCGAGCGCTTTCAGCGCGGCTGCCTCCTCGACGGAGGACGCGGCGGCCTTGGCTTCCACACCGGCGGCCTTCAGCTTCTCGAGCAGCTCCTTGCTCGAGAGGCCGTGCTCCTTTGCGATCTCGTGTACGCGCTTCTTGCTCATCGACTCACGGATTCTACGAGCTTGGGGTCGAGCGTCACGGCCGAGCGCAGCGCCCGCGCTATGGCGCCGCGGCGCTGCGCGCGCTCCAGGCACTCCGCCGCGGGCAGCTCGGGCTGCTCGCCGCGGCACAGATAGGCGCCGCGACCGGGCATGGTTCCGGTGCGATCGCACATGGCTCGCCCATGGCGGCCCTCGCCGTCGCGGATGACCGCGATGCGCAAGAGCTCGAGCTTCGGGGCGATCCGCCCGCAGCCGACGCAGCGGCGCCGCGGGGGCACACGGCCCGGAGGGCCGGGTCGGGGGCCTATGTCGCCTGCTCCTCTGCGGGCGCCGTCGCCTGCTCCTCAACGGCGAGCGGCGGCGGAGCGTGTTCTCCAGGCAGCTCGCCGCGCTCGGCCAGCGGCGCCTCCTGCGGGGGCAGCGACTCGGCCTCGCGATCCTGTGCGCCCACCGTCTCGGCGGGCGGGGCCTCGACCTCCCGCCCGCTGGCCGTCGCGGCCGGCTCGGCGTCCTGCACGGTGTCGCTCGGCGCGCCCTCCCCACCCTCGGAGGCGAGGTCGGCCATGTTGTCGCTGGCGATGGCAGCGAGCGCCTGGTGGCTTTCAAGACCGCAGTAGCGGGAGGCGGGAAGCGAGGCGTTGGGGCAGCGGCGGCCGTTGGAGAGGACCGCGGCGCAGCGGCCCTGCACCTCCTCCTCCTCGTAGCCGTGCTCGGCCTCCTCGGCGGCGAACTCTGTCTCCGAGCGGATGTCCACGCGCCAGCCGGTCAGGCGGGCGGCGAGGCGCGCGTTCTGGCCTTCGCGTCCGATCGCCAGCGAGAGCTGGTCGTCGGGCACTATCACGGTCGCCTGCTTGGCCTCGTCGTCGACGAGCACCTCGCGCACACGCGCGGGCGAGAGCGCCTTGGCGACGAATCGCGCGGGCTCGTCGTTGAAGGGGATGATGTCGATCTTCTCGCCCCGCAGCTCGGAGACGACCATGCGCACGCGCGAGCCGCGCGGGCCGACACAGGCGCCGACGGGGTCGACGCCGTCGGTGTGGGAGATGACGGCGATCTTGGAGCGGTAGCCGGGCTCGCGGGCCACGTTGGCGATCTCCACCAGGCCGTCGGCGATCTCCGGGACCTCCAGCTCGAACAGCTTCTTGATCAGCTCGGGGTCGCGCCGGGAGACGATGATGGCGGGTCCCTTGGTGGACGGCGAGACCTCCTTGATGACGGCCTTGATCCGCTGGGAGTGGTCATAGCGCTCGCCCTCCACCTGCTCGGACTTGGGCAGCAGCGCCTCGACGCGTTCGCGCAGCTGCACCAGCGTGTAGCGGGAGTCCGACTGCTGCACGATGCCGGTGATCAGCTCGCCCACGCGGTCGCGGTACTCCTCGTACATCATGTCGCGCTCGGCCTCGCGGATGCGCTGCAGGATCACCTGCTTGGCGGT
>DAINPC010000088.1:0-8789 GCA_036743695.1 Solirubrobacteraceae bacterium
GGCGCGCGATCAGGAGATGACCGTGAGCGCCTTGGAGAGGCTCGTCAGGACCTCCTGAGAGTCCTCGCCGACCACCACCAGGTCCTCGATCCGCACACCGAGCCTGCCGGGCAGGTAGACGCCGGGCTCGACCGTGACGACGTTGCCCGCGCGCAGCGGCTCCTCGGAGGCCGTCCGCGACAGGCGCGGGCCCTCGTGGATCTCCATGCCCACGCCGTGGCCGAGGCCGTGCCCGAAGTGCTCGCCCTCGCCGGCCCGCTCGATCACCTCGCGCGCGACCGCGTCGATCTCGCGGCCGCTGCGCCCGGCCCGCACGGCCGCCAGGCCCTGCTGCTGGGCATCGAGCACGAGCGCATAGGTCGCGCGCGCCAGCTGCGAGATCCCCTCGCCGGTGGCGTAGGTGCGCGTGCAGTCCGAGCAGTAGCCCTCGTGCAGGGCGCCCCAGTCGATCGTCACCAGCACGTCGCGGGGAATCGCCCGATCACGCGGCTCGGCATGCGGCAGCGCGCCGTGCGCGCCGGCGGCCACGATCGAGGGGAAGCTCGGCGCCTCCGCGCCCAACCGGCGCATCGCCAGCTCCAGCTCGATCGCCACCTCGCGCTCCGTTCGACCCGCCAAGCCGCCCTCCAGCACCCCCGCAAGCGCCTCGTCGGCGAGCTGTGAGGCGGCGCGGATACGGGCGATCTCGCCTGGCTCCTTGACCGCCCGCAGCCGCTCCACGGCGCCGTTGCAGGCGAGCAGCTCCCAGCCCGCCGGCAGCAGCTCCGCCAGCCTGCGGTGTGCCTTGACGGTGAGGTGAGCCTCATCGAACCCGAGCCGCCCGCTCGTCCCCTCGAGCACCGCCGCGGCAGCCTCCAGCAGATCGCCGCTGACGATCTCACGCTCGAAGCTGTCGGGCACCTGCTCGGCCGACTGCGTGCTGTAGCGGAAGTCCGTCAGGAAGCGGTGCCTGGCGAGCTTGGCGCGGGCGCTCTCGCCCAGCAGCAGCGCCAAGCCGTGGCTGCCGGTGAAGCCGGTCAGGTAGCGCACGTCCACCAGCGACTCGACCAGCAGCGCGTCCACCTCCAGGCCGCCCAGCTCCTGCGCCAGGCGCTCCGCGCGCGAGCGGCCCTCGCTGGCGGCGGCGTCGATCCTCACGCGTCGGCTCGATCCAGCTGCTCGCGCAGCTGCGCGAGCGCATCGCGGTAGCCGTCGGGCCCGCGACCGGAGATCCTCGCAAAGCACAGCTCCCTGATCACCGAGAAGCGCCGCCACGGCTCGCGGCTCTCGATGTCCGAGAGATGCATCTCCAGGGCGGGCAGTCCCGCGATCTCCAGCGCGTCGCGGATCGCCCACGCGTAGTGCGTCCACGAGCCGGGGTTGAGCAGGATCGCGTCCGTCTCGCCGCGCAGCGAGTGCAGATGCTCGACAAACGCACCCTCGTGGTTGGTCTGGAAGAAGCGCACCTCCAGATCCAGCGGGCGGGCCCACTCCTCGATCTGGCGCTCCAGCTCCGCCAGTGTGAGCGTGCCGTAGAACAGCGGATCGCGGCGGCCCAGCTGGTCGAGGTTGACCCCGTGCATGACCTCGATGCGGTAGCGCGCGCCGCTCATGGCACAAGCTCCGCCACGGCCCCGCGCACCTCATCCTCGGTGACCTCGCAGCCGTGGCTCACCTCGCCCGGCTCCCTCACCAGCACGAACGGGACACGGGCTCCGACGCGCTTCTTGTCGTGGGCGATCACCGCGAGCACGAGATCCGGTGAGACGTCGCCGATGCCCACCGGCAGCCCCCGGGCGATCAGCAGCTCGCGCACGCGCCTGCGCAGATCATCCTGGCCGGAGAGCCGCAGCGCCGCCAGTAGTCCCAGCCCCACCGCTTCGCCGTGGCGATAGCGCGCGTAGCCGCTGACCGTCTCGATCGCATGCCCGACCGTGTGCCCGAGGTTCAGCACCTGGCGGCGTCCGCCGTCGCGCTCGTCCGCCGCGACGACCGCGAGCTTGGTGCGCACGCACGCGAGGATCGTACGCTCGTCCACCTCCGCGCCGCCGGCCACGGCCTCCCACAGGGCGCCTCCGGCGATCAGGGCCGTCTTGAGCACCTCCACCCAACCGGCGGCCAACTCGGCGCCCGGCAGCGTGGCGAGGGCGTCCGGATCCACGATCACCCCCGCCGGCTGGTGATAGGCGCCGACGTAGTTCTTGGCCTCGGGCAGGTCCACGCCGGTCTTGCCGCCGTAGGCCGAGTCAACCTGGGCGACCAACGTGGTGGGAACCTGCACGACGGGCACGCCGCGCTGATAGGTGGCCGCGCAGAAGCCCGCCAGATCCCCCACCACGCCGCCGCCGAGCGCCACCACGTGATCCGCGCGGGTCATGCCCGCCTGGAGCAGAGCCTGCCACACGCGTTCGGCGCTGAGAAGCGTCTTGCTCTGCTCGCCCGGCGCGATCGCAACCATGCCCGCGAGCTCCCCCAGCCGCTCGCCGTAGAGGCCGGCAACGGACTCATCGCTCACGCAGAACGGACGCGAGCGCGAGCGATCCAGCGGCCAGGGACCGTCGGGCGAGGCCAGGCGCTCCGCGCCGAGCAGCCCGCGGCCCACCAGCACCGGGTACTCGCCGGAGGCCGCGCTCGCCCACAGCAGGCGCGTGCCCGTGGGCGAGCCCGACAGCGAGCGCAGGGCGCCCAGCGCGCGCGTGGCGCCACCCGCCGGCAGCTCGGGCAGGACGGCGTCCGCCAGCTCCTCATACAGCGCCCTACGGCTCTCGTGCAGGGCCGCGAACGCGGCCGGGTCGCGGACGAGCGGTCGCGCCACGCCGTTCCCCGGCCGATGCACGCGCTCCCACGCCCTCGCCGGGTCCACGTCCAGCAGCACCGTCACGTGGCCGGTGAGGGCCGCGCGGACGCGCGGGGAGAGGACGCTGCCGCCGCCGAGCGCGATCACGCCGTCGCTGCCCGTGTCCGCCAGCAGCCGGCAGACGAGCTGCTCCTCCTGCGCCCGGAAGGCCTCCTCGCCGTGCAGCTCGAACTCGTGGGCCAGCGGGTGCCCGAAGCGCTGTTCGAGCAGGCTGTCGCTGTCGAGCGCAGGGACGCCCAGCGCCGCTGCCATCTCCGTGGCGACGGTCGACTTTCCGGCGCCCATGAAGCCGATCAGGACGAAAGCCATCCGATCCGCTGTTCATAGGCGCGGACTGCCTCGAGCACGTCGTCGATGTGATCTCCGCCGAACTTGCCCCGGTAGGCATCGGCGAGCACCAGCGCGACCATCGCCTCCCCGACCACGCCGGCGGCGGGCACGGTGCAGGAGTCGGTGCGCTCGCGCAGCGCCTGAGCCGGCTCGTGGGTCTCCGTGTCCACCGATCGCAGCGGCTTGGTGAGCGTCGGCAGCGGCTTCATGGCGCCGCGCACGATCAGCGGCGAGCCGTTGGTCATGCCGCCCTCCAGGCCGCCGGCACGGTTGGTCTCGCGGTAGTAGCCGCGCTCGGGGGAGTAGAAGATCTCATCGTGCGCCTGCGAGCCGGGCAGGCCGGCGACCGCGAAGCCGTCGCCGAGCGAGACGCCCTTCAGCGCCTGGATCGAGCAGATCGCCATCGCCAGACGGCCGTCGAGGCGCTCCTCCCAGGAGACGTGGGAGCCGAGCCCGGGAACAAGTCCGAACGCCTGCACCTCGAAGACGCCCCCGAGCGACTCGTTGGCCTTGCGCAGCCTGTCGATCTCGCGCACCATCGTCCTGGACGCCTCCGCGTCCATGCAGCGCACGGGCGAGCTGTCCACCTCGTCGAAGTCAGCGGCCGTGAGCGGGCGGTCGGGATCGGGGTCGGGGGCGTGAACCGAGGCGATCTGGATGACGTGCGAGTGGACGCTGACCCCGAGCGCACGCAGGAACGCCTTGCACAGCGCGCCACCGGCGACGCGCGCCGCGGTCTCGCGTGCTGAGGCCCGCTCGAGGATGTTGCGGACGTCGCTGTGCTTGAACTTCTGCGTCCCCACCAGGTCCGCGTGCCCCGGGCGCGGGAGGTGGACCTCGGCCGCCACCTCGGCGACCGGCCACGGGCTCATCCGCTCCTCCCAGTTGGCGTAGTCGCGGTTGGCCACCTGCAGGGCGATCGGGCCGCCCAGAGTGCGTCCGTGGCGCACGCCGGCTGTGACCTCGGCGCTGTCGCGCTCGATCTTCATCCGTCCGCCGCGACCGTGGCCGAGCTGGCGCCGCGCCATGTCCGCGTTGACGTCCTCAGGTGAGAGCGCCAGGCCCGCGGGAAGACCCTCGACGATGCATGTCAGGCCGGGGCCGTGCGACTCGCCGGCGGTTATGAGACGGAGCGCCACGCCCCTAGCTTATTTGCTGGGGACTCAGGCCCTGTGGCCGTGGTGCGCCGCGGCGTGGGCGCGCGCGACGGAGGCGCCACGGCCGGCGAACACGAGCACGCCGGCCTGGGATGAGTAGCGCAGGAACGGGATCGCCGTCAGTCCAGCGTGGCGGAGCAGTTCGCGCCCCACCTTGGATTCGCCGCGCAGCAGGCTCTTGACGGAGGCCGAGGAGGCCTTCACGGCGGTGATGCTCGCCACCCGCAGTTCGTAGAGGACCGTTTCCCCGCTCGGCGTCAGGTATTCCAACTGCTCTGAGTTGCCGGCCTGCAGGTCGATCGCCTGGCACTGCGAGGCGCTCGGGAGACACGCCGCGGTGCCGTGCAGGATCGCTTCGCCGACGAGCGTGAAGGTGGCGCTCTTGCCCTTGGCCGTCACACCCCGGTAGACGATCAGCGGCTGTTTGCCGTCGGGCAGCGGGGTGAGCAGCTTGATGTTGACGAACGGGGGTAGCAGGGCGGTGTTCGCCGCGGCGCCCGCGGGGATCGTGCCGAACAGCACCGACACGTGGTAGACGGTCTGCGGTTTGGCGGGCGTGGGCGGCTTGGAGGGCGTGGTGGTGGTTCCCGACCCGCCGCTGCTCGTCGAGGGGCCCGAACGGGATTTCGTGCCCGCGTTCGATGAGCCCGATCCGGCGCTCGTCGTGGTCGAACCGCCGGTCGCGGTCGCAGTCGAGGTCGAGGCGACCTGTTTGGCCGCTTCGGGCAGCGGCTTGAAGGGGTTGCGGGCCACGCCCTTACGCTGTTCGGCGGCGCCGTTGGTCGTCTCTGCCACCGCCTTTTCCGTTGTGCTCTGGCTGATGCTCAGGCCCGAGGAGCCCGTGCTGGCGCCGGGCGTCGCGACGGTCGTCGGGGTGCTCGCCGTCGAGCCGCCGCCGCCGAGTACCGCATAGGCGATCGCGCCGATGAGGGCAATCGCCACCAGCGCCACCAGCGGCATCAGCCGCCGGTCGAGCAGGTCTGCCTTCAGGGCGGTCAGGAACTCGGTCATGGGGTCACCCTGGCGATTGCGGGCGCGGTCGGGGAGCTGGAGGCTCCGGTCCTCGAGGCGGCGGGCGCGGCGGCGCCGGTGGGAGACGCCGATGTGGCTCCGCCGGCGAGCCCCTGGCTGGCCGGCAGCTGGTACGCGGTCGCTGTGATCGTGCCCGACAGCGAGCTGGCGGCGCCGCTGCCCTGTTCGGCGGCGTTGCTCGCCACCGGCGCGAGCTTGACGCTCTGGATCGTCAGCAGGCGCCCGCTGACCTGCAGCGAGCCGGAGGTCGTTCGCGTGGCGAAGCCGCTGAGGCGGTGGAAGAGGTGTTCGAGGTCGAAGAAGCTGCCGTTGAAGACGAACGTGAAGGGCATCTGCTGGAAGCCCGCCGGGGCGGCGGTGGCCGTGGCCGTGGTGGAGGCGCTCGCGGCTGCTCCCGTGCCGCTGCTGCCGCCGCCGGCGACGATCGAGGAGAAGTCCACGTTGCGCTGGTTGGACGCCTGGGAGAGCTGGACGATCAGCGACGGCACTTCCTGCGCGGGCGGGACGGCTTTGCCGAGGCTCACGATCGACGCGTATGCGGCCGCGTACTGAGACTGCGCGGAGCGCGCGCTCGCCAGCTTGCCTTCGGCGCTCGAGAGCTGAGTCTGTGCGGCCGCGACCTGCGCCGCGAGCGTGCTCGCCTGCTGGCGCTCGGGCGATACGACGAGCACCCACGCGGCGCCCAGGAGCGCGACCACGACCACGCCGATGAGGACGATGCGATCGCGCCCGGTCATCTCGCCGTTGCTCCCGAGCTCGAGCTCCGCGCCGCCGACGCCGCGACGCCGCTGGACGCGGCTACGGTCTTCGTGGCCGCGACTGTCGCGGCGGCGGTCGGCAGCGCGTCGAAGGTCACCTCCGCTGTGAAGGCCGGGTCGCGCGACGGGCACCCGCCGGAGGAGCCGCCGGAGGAGGCGCCGGAGGAGGCCCTGGTGGAGCTCTGGAGTGTCACCGCGTTGACGCCGTCCATCAGTCGCAGGCGCTCGAGCATCAGCGCCACCGCCGGCTGGCTCGTGGCGCAGCCGGTGAGCGTGAAGGTCGGAACGCTTCCGGGCGGCGTGGCCGAGGTGACCGACGTGCTGGGGGCCGACGCGCTGGCGGCCGATGCGCTGGAGGCAGCGGCGCTCGGCGCGGCTGCCGCCTGGGGAGCGGCCACGGCGGTGGTACCCGCGATCGTGCCGGACAGCGAGGAGATCGAGATCTCGACCGGCAGCACGCGGCCGAACTCGTGGAAGACGTGCGCCCAGTCAAAGCGCGAGTTGACGAGCTCGTTGACCGCCTGGGTGCGCTGTTCGCGCAGCGCGATGAAGCTCGTGTAGGGCGCCAGCCGTTCGACCGCGGACTGGGCCTGCGTCGCCTGTGCGGTGATCGACGCCGCCTGCGAGCGGCGGCTGGAGACCTGGTGGCGGGCCATGCCATACAGCAGCGCCATCAGCGCCAGGCCGCCACACAGGGCGAGCACGGCGTAGGCGCCGCCCTCCGAGCGTCCGGCGCCGACCGCGGCGCCGCCACGCTGTTCGGCGGGAATCAGGTTTACGGCTCTCATTGCACCGTCTCCATCGTGGCCAGGCCTGTGGCCACGGCCAGTCGGTGAGGCTCGACGCCGGCGCCGAGGCCGCCGTCGAGCAGGCCGACCTGTCCGCTGCGCACCTCCACGCTCAGCGTCGCCTGCAATGCCTCGGCGAACCCGGGGATGTCCTGCGCGGAGCCGCTCAGCACGACGTGGGAGACCTCGCCCCCGCCCTCCTGGGAGCGGTGGAAGTCAAGCGAGTTGCGGACCTCCCCGGAGAGCTCGCGGATGCCGTTCTCGAGCAGGGCTCGGACATCGGCGTCGGCGGGCGCTTGCGGCGCGAGCGTCGGGACCGCGGACATCTCCTCGAAGCTCATCGCGCGCTCGCTGTCATCCTGGCGCTCGCGTTCCTCGATCTGATCCTCGCCTCCCGCGTTCTCATCCTGCGTCTCGGTGTCGGTCACGCCCGCTGCCGGCCCGACTGGAGCAGGAGCCGCGAGATCGACGGCGGCAAGCAGATCGCGGGCGTGCGCCAACGCGATGCCGCGACGCTCGGCCAGCTCGCCGGCGATCCCCTCCAGTCCGCTGCCCACGACGCGGGTGAAGCGGCAGACGGTGCCCTCGGCGATCGCCAGGTTGGTGAGCCCGTCGACGTTCAGGTAGAGGACACGGCCGTCCGGCTCCGATTCGGGGCGGTAGAGCGAGCGGATCAGCGCGAACGCCGACAGGTCCACGCCCTCGGGGCTCAGGCCGGCCTGGCGTACGGCGGTGAGCAGGCGTTCGATCATGTCGCGCTGGGCGGCCACCAGCACCACCCGTTGGCGGGGGCCGGCGGGCGTGTCCACGATCCCCAGCGGGTGAAAGTCCATAACGGCGTTGCTGAGCGGCATCGGCACCTGCTCCTGGGCCTGGAAGCGGACGGCGGCGGCCAGTTCCTTGCGGTCGGTCAGCGGGGGCAGCTCGAGCGTGCGCAGCACCGTGCGCTGGTTGGCGACGCCGACGCGCACGCGTCGATCGAGCGCGCTCTTGCTGAACAGCTCGCGTAGGGCGTCGCTGAGGGCTTCCTGGTCCATCACTTCGCCGTCGCGCACCGTGTCGGCCGGCAGCGGCAGGCTGGCGGCCTCCTCGGCGAGGATCGAGCCGTTCACGCGCGCCCGCACCGCGGCGACGAAGCCGGGCTGGATGTCCAGGCCCACGATGTCGGCTCCCGACCGGCGGCCGAAGTTGACACCGAGCTTCAAGCTCAGTGAGGGGATTCGTGAAGGGAGTCGCATCTCAGGGTGGGCGCTTCAGCCGTTGGGCGGATCGCCCGCAGGTGGGGTATCGGCGTCAGGACGGCGACGCTTTAGTGAAGGAAGTGATTGACGTAGACATCGACCGTCTGCTGCCCGAGGAAAACCGCGAACAGTGCGCCGAGGGCGAGGAACGGGCCGAACGGGACGGCCGTCTTGCGCCCCTCCTGCGCGCCCTTGCGCGCGATCACGACAGCTCCCAGGCACACGCCCGCGACCAGCGCGATCATGATCGCGGGGGCAACTGCCGCGCCGAGGAACAGGCCCATCATGCCCGCGAGCTTGACGTCGCCCATGCCCATCCCGCCCGGGTAGGCCAGGGCGGCCAGCAGCAGAAAGCCGCCGGCGCCGGCGCCGGCGATCAGACGCCCCGGCTCGCCGCTCGGATCGAGCGCAAGGCCGATCAGCAACGCGAACACCGCGCCGAGCGCGGTTATCCGGTTGGGGATGATCCGGTGCTCGAGGTCGATCAGCGCGGCCGGCACGACGAGCAGGATCAGCACGACGCTCAGCGCGATGGGCGCGGCCGAGTGGTGCACGAGCACCGCTCCCACGCACAGCGCCGCCGTTAGCGCCTCCACCAGCGGATAGCGCGGCGATATCGGCTGCCCGCAGCTGCGGCAGCGGCCGCG
>DAINPC010000089.1:0-8787 GCA_036743695.1 Solirubrobacteraceae bacterium
CTCGGTCAGCCTGCGGGCGCGCAGCGTGCGCTGCACGTCGGTGATCGACAGCAGGCCCACAGGACGCCCCAGCCCGTCCACCACGACCGCGCGACCCACTCGGACGAAGGCCGCCCGCTCCAGCAGGCTGACCACGTCCTCCTCTTCCCCGACCATCAGCGAGGCGTCGCGCTCGGCTATCTCGCCCACCCGCCTGCGCAGGCGCTGCTCGCGGGAGAGCGCCTCGATCTGGCCGAGGGTCAGGAGCCCGAGCGCCCGCCCGCGCTGATCGATGACCGGGAAGGAGCTGTAGCGATGGGCGAGGAAGAAGTCACGGCCGGCCTGCTCCACGGACATCTCTGCGGGGATGCTGATGACGGGGCTCGACATCAGCTCGCGCACGAGCACGCCCGACAGCGCCGCCTGCACCTGTGCGCTCATCGCCTGCGCACCGGCGGCGGTGACGATGAAGAACCCGATGACGGCCAGCCACAACCCTTCCGGCGCGCCACCGAGGAGCTCGAGACCGCCGAGGAAGATCAGCAGAAAGCCGAAGCCGCGACCTACGCCGGCCGCGGTCTCGGTCGCGCGCCGCAGGTCGCCGCTGCGCCGCCACAGCAGCGCGCGCAGCACGCGCCCGCCGTCGAGTGGGAACGCGGGCATCAGGTTGAACGCGAAGATCAGGCCGTTGACGAGTGCCTGGTATTCGATCAGGGCGCTGAGCGCGGCGGGCGTGGAGGCTGGCAGCAGTATGGTGGCGAGGCCGAAGCAGGCGCCGAGCACGGCGCTCACGGCCGGTCCGGCAAGGGCGAAGCGCAGCTCGTCGCCCGGCGCGTGCGCCTCGCCGCGCAGCCGCGAGACGCCGCCGAGCAGCCACAGGTCGATCTCCTCGACCTCGATGCCGCGACGTCGCGCCACCAGCGCGTGGCCGAACTCGTGCGCGAGGATGCTCGCGAACAGCAGCAGCGCGCTGGCCAGCCCGAGCGCGTATGCGCCGGGCGTACTGATCCCGTGGACCGCTTCGGGGAAGTAGCCGGCGCCGAGCGACCAGGTGATCAGGGCGACGATCACCAGCCACAGCGGGCTCACCCCCACGGGTATGCCCGCTATGCGTCCGATCCGAAAGCTGCGACCCGGCATGTGTGGGTCAGGCCTCGATCAGCACCTTCAGCTTGTCCGGCAGGACCGCCGCGACAGCGTCGATCTCCCCGGAGCTGATGTGCTCGCGCATCACTCGCGCGACAGCGGTCACGGCGAGTGACGCCTCGGTCTCGCCGGCCATCTGCCCCTCCTTGACGATGTAGTCGAGGAACGCCTCGACGTCATGGATGGGAAGCGGCGTGCGGCTGGGACGCCAGTCCTCGTAGTAGATCCCACGGATCAGGGTCGGCAGCTGGGCCGCCAGCTTGGCCGCCACCTCGACGGTCAGCCGGTCGCGCAGGGCGTGCAGGACGGCGCGCAGCGCGCGGTAGGCGTACTGGCGATCCTCGACGCCCAGCTGCTCGGCAAGCTCGTTCAGCCAGATATGCGTCTTCTCGACGCTTCGCTCGATGATGCTCGGCTCGACCACAGTCATTCTCGGCTCCTCGCGCTCGGCAGGTCGCGGACGTTGCCCTCAGCCTCGCGCAGCCGGCGCGTGCTCGCATCCGTGGACTGTCGCGGTGCACGTCCGTGCAACGCCGCAGGACCGCCGAGCTGCCCCGGGGCGGCGTGGGGCAGCCGGTTGGGTCGCGCGACTGCTGCGGAAAACCACCGACTCCAACCTCGGCAGCAGCACGATGGCGCCTGCACCGGCGAGGCGTAGGGTCGGAGCATGACCTGGTCCTTGACGGCCGCCCCGCGCACCGCTTCGAGGCTGCTGTGAGCAGCGGCGGGGGAATGCGGCTGATCCTCGCCTGGCTGGGCAACTGCCTGGGCCTGCTGGCAGCGGCGGCGATCGTGCCCGCGATCAGCTACGGCAACGACCTGGGCACGCTGCTGCTCGCCGGCGCGATCCTCGGCGTCGTGAACTTCGCGCTGCGGCCGCTCGTGATCCTGATGACGCTGCCGGCGGTGATCCTCTCGCTCGGGTTGGCGCTGCTGCTGGTGAACGCGCTGATGCTATGGCTCACCAGCGCGCTTGTTCCCCAGCTGCACGTCGGCGGGTTCTCCTCGGTGCTCGCCGGCGCGCTGGTGATCTGGCTCGTCAACCTGGCGCTTCGCCCGTGGCGTGCTCGCCGCGGCGGCAACGACCCCACGACGCGGGTGTTCGTCATGCACCGGCGGTCTCGATGACGGGCGCTGGAGCAGTGCCACCGAGCGTCGGGCACGGCGAAACGACAGGGCGCTCGGCGGCGAGAGGCTAGGCGGCACCGATGGACGTGCCGGCCGGAGCCGTCCGGCCCGGAACAGAGGCCCAGAGCTCCCCTACGGCTGAGGTCGATGCGACCGAGAGCATCGTGCTGCTCCTGCGAGATCTGCGCAGCTCGCGCGAGGGGCTCTCCACGGCGGAGGCCGAGCGCCGGCTGATCCAGTACGGGCCGAACGGGCTGAGTCGGCGTGGCGGCGTGCGCTGGCCGCGGGAGCTCGCGCGCCAGTTCACGCATCCGCTGGCGCTGCTGCTGTGGGCCGCGGCCGCGCTGGCGTGGCTTGCGGGCATCGCCGCGGTGGCGATCGCGATCGTCGTCGTGATCGTGATCAACGCGATCTTCGCGTTCATCCAGGAGGCGCAGGCCGAGCGGGCGGTGGAGGAGCTGGCGAAGTTCCTGCCCGAGCAGGCGACGGTCCTGCGCGCCGGAGCCAGGCTGACGGTGCCTGCGCGCAGCCTGGTGCCCGGCGACGTGCTGGTGGTCGAGGAGGGCGACCGCATCTCCGCCGACGCGCGCCTGCTGGACGGCGCGATCGAGGTGGACGCCTCGATGCTGACGGGGGAGTCGGTCCCCGTGCTGCGCTCGGCGGCACTGCTCGACACGCGCGTGCCGCTGCTGCAGGGGCGCGATCTCGTCCTCAGCGGCACTGCGTGCACCGAGGGCGAGGCGCACGCGGTGGTGTTCGCCACGGGGATGCACACGGAGCTGGGGCGGATCGCCGCGCTGTCCGAGCGGGTGGGGCGCGAGGAGAGCCCGCTCGAACAGCAGGTGCGCCGCGTGGCGTGGCTGATCGCGCTGATCGCGGTTGCGATGGGAGTGGCGTTCATGCCGCTCGCGATGCTCGGCGCGGGACTGTCGTTCACCGGCGCGGTCGTGTTCGCGGTCGGCTTGCTCGTCGGCAACGTTCCCGAGGGCCTGCTGCCGGTGATCACGCTCGCGCTCGCGGTCGGCGTGCGCGAGCTCGTGCGCGAAGGGGTGGTGATCAAGCGCCTCAGCGCGGTCGAGACGCTCGGCTCGACCGACGTGATCTGCACCGACAAGACCGGCACGCTGACCGAGAACCGCATGCGTCCGGTGGCGGTCTGGACTCCGACCGGGGAGGTGGAGATCGGCGATCGGCAGGAGCCGGCGGCCGACGCGTGGCGGCGGGACCCGGTCCTGCAGGCGCTGGCGCAGGCGGCCTCGGACTGCAACAACGCGACCTTGCAGGACGATGCGAGCACCGGCGATCCGACCGAGGTCGCCGTGCTGATGACGGCTCGCGCGCTCGGCGCCGACGTGGATGCGCACGGTCGGGAGGCTCGACGGCGCGCCCGCTACAACTTCGACCCCCAGCTGAAGCTGATGTCCACGCTGGACGCCGGGAGCGCCACTGATGTCCTGCACACCAAGGGCGCCCCCGAGTCGGTGCTCCCGCGCTGTACGCGGAGGCTGGCCGCCGACGGGCACCAGATCGAGCTCGGCTCGCCCGAGCGCGAGCTGATCGCCCGCCGCGTCGAGGCCTTCGCCGAAAGGGGGATGCGCGTGCTCGCGCTGGCGCAGCGGACCCTTCCGCCCGGCTCGCCGCCCCCCGCCCGCGATCAGGCCGAGCGCGAGCTCTGCTTCCTCGGCCTGATCGCGATGCTGGACCCGCCTCGCCCCGAGGTGCGCGACGCGGTCGCCGCCTGTCACAGCGCCGGAATCCGGATCATCGTGATCACCGGCGACCATCCCCTGACCGCCGCCGCGATCGCGCGTCAGGTCGGGATCGGCGGCGATGCCCCCACGACGGTCGACGCGTCAGGCATCGATCACAGCAAGGAAGCGGAGCTGCGCGAGCTGCTTGCAGGCGGCAAGGAGCTGATCTTCGCGCGGGCCTCGCCGGAGGCCAAGCTGCAGATCGCCGACGTGCTGCGCGCCCAGGGCCACGTGGTCGCGATGACCGGCGACGGGGTCAACGACGCGCCCGCCCTGCGCCGCGCGGACATCGGCGTGGCGATGGGCCGCTCCGGCACCGACGTGGCGCGCGAGGCCGCGACGATGATCCTCACCGACGACGACTTCGCGACCATCGCCGCGGCCGTACAGGCCGGCCGGCGCGTGTACGACAACATCCGCAAGTTCATCCTGTACATCTTCGCCCACGCCACGCCCGAGGTTGCCCCGTTCATGGTGTTCGCGCTCGGTGGCGGGGCGATCCCGCTGCCGCTCACCGTCCTTCAGCTGCTCGCCTTCGACGTCGGCACCGAGACGCTGCCGGCGCTCGCGCTCGGGCGCGAGCCGGCCGAGCCGGGCCTGATGGAGCGTCCCCCCCGGCCCCGCAGCGAAAGCGTCATCCAGCCGCCGATGCTGCTGCGCGCGTGGCTGTTCCTCGGGCTGATCTCGGCGATCCTGCAGATGGGCGGCTTCTTCTACGTGCTCACCAAAGCGGGCTGGCATCTGGGCGCTCCGACCGGCAGCGGGCACGCGCTCAACCATGGCTACCGCGAGGCCACGACGATGACCTTCTTCTCGATGGTCGCCTGCCAGATCGGCACCGCCTTCGCCGCCCGCACCGAGCGCGCGTCACTGCGATCCGTCGGCGTCTTCTCCAACCGGCTGCTGCTTTGGGGTATCGCCTTCGAGCTGGTCCTCGCGGCCGCGATCATCTACCTGCCGCCGATGCAGTCGCTGCTCAGCACCGCCCCGCTGAGTCCCGACGCGCTGGCGCTCACGCTCCCGTTCCCGTTCATCGTGTGGGGCGCGGACGAGCTGCGCCGCTACTTCGTGCGCGCCAGAGCGCAGCGCGCGGGCTAGCAGCGCGCGGGCGAGCACCCACGGCCTCTGAAGGCAGGGAGCGCGCCTGGGCGCCGGCGATAGACGTCGTCCGCGACAGCGGCAACCTCGTGATTCCTGCCGATGTCCCGGGCCTCAAGCCCGAGGAGGTCAAGATCACTCCCACCGCCGGCTGAGGAGCGCGGCGCAGGCCCTCCAGCGCGGCCGCGCTCCAGCGCGGCCGCGATGACCGCGCTCAGTTGTCCTGCGCCGCGCCTGCGCAGCCCGTGGAGTGCTTGGAGGCGCTGATCCTGGCGCCCAGGCGCGCCAGCACCTCGTCGCGGTCGCTGCCGTGCGCCCGCAGCACACGATCGAAGTCCTCGCCGTAGACGTGCATGACGGCCATCAGCACGTCCGCGGTGGCCACGCCGTTGGCGCCTCGCTCGCCGGCGATGCGCACGGCGTGCTCGGTGACGGACGCCACCGGGTCCCAGTCCGGGCTGCCGACGGGGTCGCGCCGTTCGCGGTCCGGGGCCTCGTCGGCCTGCACCGGCTCCTCGCTCACGCCGAGCGCCTGCAACGCGATGCCCACCTCGCCGTGCAGGCGCAGGAGCCTCAGCCAGCGCTCGGCCTCGGCCTCACGCGAGCGCGCGAACGGCATCGCCGTGGAGGCGATCCCCAGGACCATGGCCGCGTCGGGAGCCAGCGCCGGTCCGCTGCTCATCGCGCCGCCCTCAGGTCGGCCTGGCGCGCTGCGTGACGGGTATGCAGATAGGCGAGGTTCTCGCGCTGGAGGCGCACACGGGTGGGTCCGTCGCCGCGACGCACTTCCAGCACCACGCTGCCCGCGCGCGCCGCGGCCGCGTGAGCCGAGCTCATCGCCTCGGCGACGTCGCGGGACGGGACTCCGCAGGCGAGCAGGAACTGCTCGGTGCGCTCGCTGGCGGCCTCCTCGCGGTCGAGCTCCAGCTCCTCGGCCAGCGCGCTCGGGCCGGCGTCGCCTCCCTCGATGCTCAGCAGACACGCGGCCATGTCGTCGGGGCGGCTGTCGGACCGCTCGGCCACGCGGTCCAGCAGCGCCGACGCGCTGGCCTGGGGCCCGAGGTCGGCGAGCGCAGCCGCCACGCGCTCGGCGCCGAACAGCTCGGAGCCGACCCGCGCCTCGGTCACGCCGTCCGTGTAGAAGCAGACCTGCGATCGGCCGGGGATCGAGACGATCGTCTGGCGGACCCCCGTCGCCATCCCCACGCCGATCGGCGGCGAGGAGCTGGCGATGACCGGCACGAGCGGCCGTGCGCCGGACGCCGAGCCGAGCACAACGGGCGGCGGATGGCCGGCGCACGCGTACACCAGGACGCGCTCGCGCGGGTTGTAGACGGCGGCCACAACCGTCGCGTAGGACCCGCCCAGCTGGCGCTCCAGCACGGCTCCCGCCGTCTGCACTGCGCCCCGTGGCGACAGGCCGGCCTCGAGGTAGGCGCGCAGCGTGAAGCGAACCAGCGCCGTGTGCGGCAGCGCCTGGCGTCCGTGGCCCGATATGTCGCCGACGATCACGGCCAGCTGGCCGTCGTCGAGCGCGAACACGTCGTAGAAGTCTCCACCGGCGGCCGGACCGGCGGCTGGACTGTAGGCCGCGGTCGTTCCCACCGGTCCGAGGCGGGCGGGTGGGACGGGGAGCAGCGCGGCCTGAAGCAGCCCCACGTCCTCCAGCAGCTGAGCGCGCTGGCGCTCCAGGCGCCGGGCGCGCCGCGCCGCCAGACGCGAGCGGACGGCCAGGGCCAGGGCGAGCGCCAGCAGCGCACCGATCAGCACGCGCACGGGAGTTGGCACGACGCCGACGATCTTGGTGATGGTGGTCACCAGCGGTGAGCTGCGGCTGGGCGTGCCGGCGCGCCGCGCCGTGTGCCCTGCGCGAGTGCTCTGCCTGGTGAGCGCAGGCGTCGTCGTGCTCGCCGCCACGGGCGCGGCTGGCGCCGAGGAGAGCACCGCCGCGGCGCCACGGCGCCCGCCGGCTTGGGCGCGCGCGCGTCGTGCGCCGGTGCTGGCTTGCAAGGAGCCCCCGGAGATCGCCGGGGGCGAAGTGGAGGCCGCCTGCGAGGTGGGGGTCGCCACGGCGGCTACTGTGGCGACCGAGGCGGTCGCGGCAGTGGCGGTGGTGGCAGGGGACGCCGAGGCGCTCGCGAAGACGGCCGTCGGCGTGCCCTGCTGGACGGCGGGCCGCAGGGCTTCCACCTGGCGCGCCTTGTTGCGTGCCACGTGTGAGGCGGCGGGCTTGCCCGCGCGTTCCTGCAGGCGGCGGCGTTCGTTGGAGAGCTCCGATTCCTTGGCAGCGCCGCGGCCCTTGCCCACGGCCTGCGCGTGGCGACTGCCCGCATGGTCGCTCTTGACGAGCGGCTGTGCGTGCCCAGCGCCTTCGCCCTGCTCGCCGCTGGCGGTCGTGTTCGCGGGCTGCCCAGTGCTGGGAGCGCCCCTGCCGGCCGCCTGATGACCGTGCGCGGGATCCGGTCGCTGCGCTACGGGTGGCGGCCCGCCATGACCGGCGAGCGTGGAGCCAGGTTCGCTGCCCTGGGCAGGCGCGCTGTCCGCGGTCCGCCTCGGGTGCCTGCTCGACCTGGCCGCCGGGGCTTCCGGCTGCTGGGAGACCGTTCCGGCGTCTTCGGTCCTCTGTGCGTTGCCCGGGACTGCCGGCTTGGACGATGCGCCCGTCTGCGTCGATGTGGAGGTGTCGGGTGCGGACTTCACGCGGCTTGTCCTGGCGGTCGCCGCTGGAATGCACGCCAGCGAGACGCCCGACAGGCCGACTGCGAGAGACAGCGCCAGCCGCCGCCGGTGGGAGATGCCCAGCCTGGGTGCGCCCGTAGAGCTCGCCATCAACCGCTCACCCCGACCCGCCGCCTCCAGGCGTGGGTCCGCGCACGTAGGCGAGCCCCTCCTCGAAGGTCGGGAAGATCGCAAACGCGCCGTCCATGCCGGACAGCTCGAAGATCCGCAGGACGGCGCGTTGCGCGCAAACGATCGCCATCCGCGAGTCCGGGTGCAGCCTGCGGTTGACCACCACGAGCACACCCAGCGCTGTCGAGTCCATGAAGGTGGTCTCGGAGAGATCGAGGAGGAGTTGGTCGCGCCCTTCCTGAAGCGAGTCCAGCAGCATCCACTTCAGGCGCGGCGCGGTGGAGAGATCGAGCTCCCCTTCGACCGAGATCACGTTCGTGCGCCCCTCGAGCTCGCGACATGCGATCGCGAACTCCGGCGAATCCGGCTCCTGCAAATTGGATGGGTCGACTTTGCTCAGAATGGTGTTGCTCCCTTCGAAGACGCCCACAGTGGGCCCTGGGAGCTCGGCCCTCAGCCCCCGAGGCGTGCGATCCCCTGTACGCACAGGTGCAGATTCGGCGCCGGCGCCGCGCGCCTTAAGCGCCTTGTGGTTAATCGAACGAGTGTCCATGGGGAAACGTACGCAGCGGTACGCACAGAGCCGGCCAGCAGCCCTCGCGCAGGCTCGCGCGCGCGCCCGGGTACGATGCTCTCGGATGGGAGAGCTGGGACCGCTGATCCCCGACGACAGCCCACGCCCGTCCCGAGCGTGGCGTCGCGTGCGCGGGATCGCCGCCGTGGTGATGGCCTTCGCTCTGATCACCCTGCTCTCGCCGCTGCTGTTCCTCTGCGCCGCCACGGTGGACCTTGCGCTGTGGTTGCGCCGGCGCAAGCCGTGGATGGCTGTCCGCCT
>DAINPC010000090.1:0-1311 GCA_036743695.1 Solirubrobacteraceae bacterium
GCTAAGCCAACGGTTTCAACCGTCGGAGTGCATATCCCGCGTGTCGCGGCCAGGCTGTCCGCTGCCGGGTTGCCCGGTTGCATCGGCTCACGCTCCCCTGGCGCGTTAGCGGGTCAAGGCGAGACACTCTTGACATCCCGCGTCGGTGCGGGCGAGAGCGAGGGCCAGCTCGCGCGCTCCTCGGTGATCGGCGAGCGTCCCCTCCTCGGCGAGGGTCGGGCGCGTCCGGTCGGCGAGCGTCATGGGGCTCAACCAGGGCTCTTGCTGGGCCAGGTACGGTCCCATGTGCCGTCCGGCGATCTTGGCCGGCGGCCACCACAGCGGCTCGGTGTCGACCTCAAAGCTGTCGCCGCCGCCGCCGCTTATGTCCGCACGCAGGTAGATCGGCTCCAGTCCGGTCAGCAGCATGTCCCGCACGATCGGCTTGAACGGTCGGGGCTTGGCCACGGCACCGAAGGCGGCGGCGATCGCCTCGGCCGCGGCGTCCGCCTGCTGGGCGGCGATCCCGCCCTGCTTGATCGGGAACGTCGTCCCGTCGCCGGCTGCATAGACGCCATCGGCTTCCTTCACGCGAGCGTGCTGATCGATCGGGATGAACCCTTCTGCATCGTGGGGCAGGCCGGGAATGCCCATGCCCTCACAGCGGCCGAGCGTGACGGCGAGGTCGGCCGGGACACTCGCGGAGGGCCGTAGCCGCAGCGCGCTGGCGGAGAGGTCGGTCGGATAGGCGCCGGTGACCAGGCGAATCCCGCGGTCCGCCAGCAATTGCCGGACGATCGCACCGGCCGGCGGTCCGAACAGCGCCAGCGGCGACATCTCGGGCGTGACGATCGTCAAGCGCACGCCCGGAAGGCCACGATCGGCGATCGATCCAGCCGTCAGCAGGGCCAGCTCGTAGAGAGGGAGCGTCGCGCTCTCGCCTGGCGGCGCCGCAAAGACGAGCTCGTCGATCCTGCTCTGTTCCAAGCCGGCCAGCAGCGTGCGGATCGCGTCCACATCGCCGGCGCCGCGCACCGTGATGCTGTTGGCAAGCCACGGGCGCCGTCGCGCCCCTGTGGCGATCACCAACGCGTCATAGTCGAGTCGCTGCCCGAACATGGTGCGAACCTGACGACGCTCGCCGTCGACCTCGACCAGCGAGTCCTGTACCCAGTCGGCGCCGTGCGACCGCGCGATCTCTGCAAGCGGGAAGCGGCGCGGGCGATTGGCTGAGAACGGCGCTGCAACGGCGACCGGCGCGTACGCGAGCTCGGGCTGTGGCGCGAGCAGCAGGATCGCCGGGATGCTGCCCAGCAGCGAGCGGAGCGCCAG
>DAINPC010000090.1:1411-8778 GCA_036743695.1 Solirubrobacteraceae bacterium
CCGGGGGTCGATCGCCGCCTCGCGCAGCCCGCTAGCTTTTTTACTGGCGATGTGGAAGAATCCGCGCCGTGTCGATCTACTTCGGTTGGTGCGGTGCGTCATGCAAGCCGGTTGAGGGCTCCGAGGCCTCGAGGTTTGGGGTGGCGAGCATGATCGGCCGAGGCTAGGATCTGATGGCCACCTCGGCTCCGAGAGTGCTGGGCGGCAATGCCTGAGCGCCCCAATCCGTTGCTGGAGGCGCATCGCTTCTTGCGTCGTGGGCCGGTCAACGCCGAGGGCTGGAGCCAGCTGGTCGCCAAGGACCGGGCCTGGGAGAGCTCGTACCGAGGACGCTGGGCACATGACAAGGTGGTGCGCTCCACCCATGGCGTGAATTGCACGGGGTCGTGCTCGTGGAACGTGTATGTCAAGGAAGGGCTGATCACGTGGGAGTCCCAGGCGGTCGACTACCCCTCGACCGGCCCGGAGATGCCCGACTATGAGCCGCGCGGCTGTCCAAGAGGGGCGTCGTTCTCCTGGTACACCTACTCGCCGTTGCGGCTGAAGTACCCCTACGTCCGCGGCAGCCTGCTTGAGATGTTCCGCGAGGCGCGGGCGCGGCTCGGTGACCCGGTGGACGCGTGGGCGGAGATCGTCGATGACCCAGAGAAGGCGCGGCTGTACAAGCGTCAGCGGGGCAAGGGCGGCTTCGTGCGCGCCTCCTGGGATGAGGCGGTGGAGATGATCGCCGCCGCTCACGTGCACACGATCAAGCAGTACGGCCCAGACCGGGTGGTCGGCTTCTCGCCGATCCCGGCGATGTCGCAGGCCTCCTACGCCGCCGGCACGCGCTTCCTCTCGCTGATCGGCGGCGTCATCCTCTCCTTCTACGACTGGTACGCGGACCTGCCGCCATCCTCGCCGCAGGCGTTCGGCGACCAGACCGACGTGCCGGAGTCCGGCGACTGGTTCAACGCGGGCTACCTGCTGATCTGGGGCACGAACCTGCCGACGACCAGAACGCCGGACGCGCACTTCATGACCGAGGCGCGCTACCGCGGCCAGAAGGTCGTGGTCGTCTCACCCGACTACGCCGAGCACACGAAGTTCGCCGACCACTGGCTGGCCGCCCAGCCGGGCTCCGACGGGGCGCTGGCGATGGCGATGGGCCACGTGATCCTCAAGGAGTTCTACGTCGATCGGCAGGTGCCCTACTTCCAGGACTACGCGCGGCGCTTCACCGACCTGCCGCTGCTTCTCACCCTGCGCGAGCGCGACGGCGCATACGTGCCCGACCGGCTGCTGCGCGCATCGGACCTGGAGGGCGCCGGCGGCGAGGGCGAGCACGCCGATTGGAAGCCGGTCATGCTCGACGCGCGCACCGGTCAGCCCGCCGTGCCGGGCGGCTCAGTCGGGCACCGTTACGGCGAGCCCGGGCGCTGGAACCTACGCCTGGACGGCATCGAGCCCGCGCTTACGCTGATCGACCGGGCGAGCGATCGGGTACCCGTCGACCTGCCGCGCTTCGATGTCGGCGAGGGGGAGGGCGGCACGAGCGTACGCCGCGGCGTGCCCGCCGTCCGGGTCGGCGGGCGGCTCGTGACGACGGTGTTGGACCTGACGCTTGCGCACTACGGGGTCGCTCGCGAGGGCCTGCCGGGCGACTGGCCGTCCGGCTATGAGGATCCCGCCCCGTGCACCCCGGCGTGGCAGGAGCCGATCACCGGCGTGGAGGGCCAACTGGTGGCGCGTGTCGCACGGGAGTTCGCGCGCAATGCCGAGGTCACCCGCGGGCGTTCGATGATCGCGATGGGCGCCGGCACCAACCACTGGTTTCACTCAGACCAGGTCTACCGAACGTTCCTGGCGCTGGTGATGATGTGCGGCTGTGAGGGCGTGAACGGCGGTGGCTGGGCACACTACGTCGGCCAAGAGAAGGTCAGGCCGCTGGCGGGCTGGCAAACGATCGCGTTCGCGCTTGACTGGGTGCGCCCGCCGCGCCATCAGTCGGGCACCCCGTTCTTCTACCTGGCGACCGACCAGTGGCGCTATGAGCGCTACCAGCCCTCTGGCCTTGCCTCCCCGCTCGGACGCGGGCTGCTGGAGGGCCGTCACATCGTCGACGTCAACGCGCTCGGCGCCCGCCTGGGGTGGCTGCCCTCATACCCGAGCTTTGACCGCTCGACGCTCGACCTGGTCGATGAGGCCGAGCGGGCGGGCATCGAGCCGGCCGAGCACGTCGTCAAAGAGCTGCGCGAGGGCCGGCTGCACTTCGCCTGCGAGGACCCCGACGCCCCCGATAACCACCCGAAGGTGATGACCGTCTGGCGGGCGAACCTGCTGGGCTCCTCCGGCAAGGGCCACGAGTACTTCCTCAAGCACCTGCTGGGCACCAAGGACAACGCGGTGCGCGCCGAGGAGTCTCCGCCGGAGCTGCGTCCGCGCGAGGTGCGCTGGCGCGATGAGGCCCCGGAGGGCAAGCTCGACCTGCTCACCACGCTCGACTTCCGCATGACCTCGAACGCGCTGTTCAGCGATGTCGTGCTGCCAGCGGCCACGTGGTATGAGAAGTACGACCTGTCCTCGACGGACCTGCATCCGTTCGTGCACACGTTCAACCAGGCGGTCCCGCCGCCGTGGGAGTCAAAGAGCGACTGGGACACGTTCGGGCTGATCGCACAGCGCTTCTCCGAGCTGGCCGAGCAGCATCTCGGTGCCCGGCGCGATCTCGTCGTCGCGCCGCTGCTGCATGACACGCCGGACGAGATTGCCCAGCCGCTGGGCGAGGTGCGCGACTGGCGCGCCGGCGAGTGCGAGCCGATCCCGGGCAAGACTATGCCGAAGCTGATCGTGGTCGAGCGCGACTATCCGCACGTCGGCGAGCGCTGGCGGGCACTGGGGCCGCTGGTCGAGGAGCTCGGCACTCAGGTCAAGGGCGCCAGCTGGGTGGCGGACGAGGAGGTAGCGGAGCTGCGCGCCGCCAACGGCGCGATCCGGGGCGGCGTGGCCGACGGGCGCCCGTCGCTGGAGCGCGTGGAGCACGCCTGCGAAGCGATCCTGACACTGTCGGGGACCTGCAATGGCCGGCTGGCCGTCCAGGGCTTCCAGGCGCTCGAGCGCACGACCGGCGTGCCGCTGGCCGACCTCGCTGGCCCTCGCGCGGGTGACCGCATCACCTTTAAGGACGCGCAGGTGCAGCCGCGGACGGTGATCACCTCACCGGAGTGGTCGGGCATCGAGGCGCACGGGCGCCGCTACTCACCGTTCACCACCAACGTCGAGCGAGATAAGCCGTGGCACACCCTCTCGGGCCGCCAGCACTTCTACCTCGACCATGCCTGGATGCTCGAGCTCGGCGAGGGCCTGCCCGTGTTCCGCCCGCCGCTGCATCACCGTGCGATCTTCGGCGATCAGGGCGCCAAGGACGACTCGGGCCGGCGCGAGCTGACGCTGCGCTATCTGACACCGCACTCGAAGTGGTCGATCCACTCCGAGTACCAGGACAACCTGCACATGCTGACGCTGTTCCGCGGCGGCGGGATGCTGTGGATCAGCCGCGAGGACGCCGAGGCCCTGGACATCAAGGACAACGACTGGGTCGAGGCCTACAACCGCAACGGCGTCGTCGCCTGCCGTGCGACGGTCTCCCACCGCATCCCCGAGGGCACGTGCCTGATGTACCACGCCAAGGACCGCCACCTCAATGTTCCGTTGACCGAGCTTCAGGGCAAGCGCGGCGGCACCGACAACTCGCTGACACGGATCGTGATGAAGCCAACGCACTTCATCGGCGGCTATGCCCAGCTGTCCTTCGGCTTCAACTACTACGGCCCGACGGGCTCCCAGCGCGACGAGGTCACGGTGCTGCGCAAGCGCGAGGCGGAGGTGACGTTCGAATGAAGATTCGTGCCCAGGTCGGGATGGTGATGAACCTCGACAAGTGCATCGGCTGCCACACCTGCTCGGTGACGTGCAAGCAGGTGTGGACCAACCGTCCCGGCGCCGAGTACATGTGGTTCAACGACGTCGAGACCAAGCCGGGCTTGGGCTACCCCAAGCGCTGGGAGGACCAAGAGCAGTGGAAGGGTGGCTGGGAGCTCGACCGCAAGGGCCGGCTGCGCTTGAAGGCCGGCGGCCCGATCAAGAAGCTCTTGAACATCTTCTCCAACCCCGACCTGCCGCAGATCGACGACTACTACGAGCCTTGGACCTATGACTACGAAAAGCTCATCACCGCCCCGTTGTCCGAGCACGACCCTGTCGCGCGGGCGCAGTCGCAGCTGACGGGCAAGGTGATGGAGGAGATCCAGTGGGGTCCCAACTGGGATGACAACCTCGCGGGCGCGCCCGAGCGTATCCATCAGGACCCGCTCACAAAGGGCATCGAGGAGCAGGTCAAGGCGACCTATGAGCAGGCGTTCATGTTCTACCTGCCCCGGATCTGCGAGCACTGCCTGAACCCCTCATGCGTCGCCTCGTGCCCGTCGGGCGCGATGTACAAGCGCGAGGAGGACGGGATTGTGCTCGTCGACCAGGCCAAGTGCCGCGGCTGGCGCTTCTGCGTCTCGGGCTGCCCGTACAAGAAGGTCTACTTCAACCACAAGACCGGCAAGGCCGAGAAGTGCACGCTGTGCTACCCCCGGATCGAGGTCGGGCTGCCGACGATCTGCTCGGAGACGTGCGTCGGGCGCATCCGCTACATCGGACTCGTGCTGTATGACTCAGATCGGGTGCAAGAGGCCGCCTCGGTGCGCGACGAGCATGATCTGCTCGACGCTCAGCACGACGTGTTCCTCGACCCCGAGGACCCCGCGGTGCGCGCACAGGCAAGCCGCGACGGAATCCCTGACGACTGGATCGCGGCGGCGCGGCGCTCACCTGTCTACGCGCTCGCGCACAGATATCGCGTCGCGCTGCCGTTGCACCCGGAGTTCCGCACGCTGCCGATGGTCTGGTACGTGCCGCCGCTCTCGCCGATCATCAACAGCATGGAGACCGACGGGTATGAGGCAGACCCCGACCACGTCTTCGGAGCGATCGAGTCGATGCGCATCCCGGTCGATTACCTCGCAAACCTCCTCGCGGCCGGTGACAGCGAGGTGATTCGTGATGTGCTGCGCCGGCTGGCGGCGATGCGCGGGCACATGCGAAAGCGCGAGGTGCTGGGCGAGCACGACACCGCGATGGCCGCCGCGGTCGGGATGAGCGTCAACGACGTCGAGGACATGTACCGGCTGCTGGCGATTGCCAAGTACGAGGACCGCTACGTCATCCCCCAGGCGCATGCCGAGCTCGCCGACCGGCTGATGGAACAGCAGGGCACCTGCGGCCTTGACTTCGAGGGCGGGCCCGGCAACTGCGGCGCGATCGGTACCGACACCGGTGCCGAGAACGAAGCGTTCATGCTGACCGACGACGAACGGCCCGTCAAGCTCGACATCGTGCAGATGCTCGGCGACCAACGGTCCGTGGACGAGGAGGCGGGCGACTGATGGCCATCGGGGCCCGACGTCGGGCGACCGCGGCGAGGATCTACAAGCTGAGCTCGCTGCTGCTGCAGTACCCCGGAGAGGGGCTGCGCTCCGCGCAGCGGGAGATCATCGACGCGGTCGGAGAGCTGCCGCGCACACCGGCCGCCGCGGCACTCGAGCGCTTCTGTGACTGGTGGACGCAGACCGACCCGCTCGCGGTGGCTCAGCACTACGTACAGACGCTCGATTTGAACAAGCGCTCGGGGCTCTACCTGACGTTCTACGGCGAGGGCGACAAGCGTGAGCGCGGCACTGCGCTGTTGCGCTTGAAGCGCATGTACCGGGCAGCCGGTCTGCCGCTTGCGGGCACCGAGCTGCCCGACTACCTGCCCGTGATGCTCGAGTTCACGGCCGCCGCGCCGCCCGGCTACGGCGAGGTAGTCCTGCGTGAGCACCACGCGGCGCTCGAGCTCGTGCGCCTCAGCCTGCGCGAGCGCGAGAGTCCCTACGCGCATCTCATCGACGCGGTGTGCCTCACGCTCGGGGCGCCCTCGGCGGCGGACCGTGCCCGTGTCTACAAGCTCGCCGCGAGCGGCCCCCCGCAGGAGCTCGTCGGGCTGGAGCCCTTCGCTCCACCAGAGGTCATGCCCGCCGCCGAGGCTCGCAGATGAGCACCGGCGAGATCCTGCTGTGGATCATCTTCCCCTACGTCGCGGCGACGACGTTTCTTGTCGGGCACTACTGGCGCTACCGCACCGACCAGTTCGCGTGGACCAGCCGCTCCACCCAACTGCTCGACCGCCGCGTGCTGGGCTGGGCCAGCCCCGCCTTCCACTACGGGGCGCTGGCCGCGATCGGCGGGCATGTGATCGGTCTGTGCATCCCGCCGTCGGTGACCGCCTCGGTCGGGATCTCCGAGAGCTTCTACCGCTGGTTCGCGGGGATTGCCGGAGGGATCGCCGGCCTGGTCACACTCGTCGGCTTTCTCGGGCTCCTCTACCGGCGCGCGCGCAGCCCCCGAGTACGGCTTACCACCACACGCATGGACCTGCTCACCTACCTGCTGCTCACAGTGCTGATCATCCTGGGCTGCTGGATGACCTTCGGGCACACCCTGTTCACGTCCAGTCCGTACAACTACCGCGACACGATCGCGCTCTGGTGGAGATCGCTGTTCTACCTGAACCCCGACGTCAAGGCCGCGACCGGCGCGCCGCTCGTCTATCAGCTGCACGCCATCATCGCCTGGGGGTTCTGGGCCACGTTTCCGTTCAGCCGCCTGGTGCACGCCTGGAGCATCCCGCTGCAGTACATCGGACGGCCCTACATCCTCTACCGGCGCCGCTACGCCGCGCGCTGATGCGCCGCTCGCGCGCGGCGGCGGACGCGCTCGAGACGATCCTCGACGCCATTCCACCCGCCTCGGGGGCCGTTGTAATGGGTACCGGGATCGTCTCGATCGCCCTGTCGCTGGACGGGCAGGAGACGCTGTCTCGCGTGCTGCTGGCGCTCGACGCGGCGGCCTGGGTGATCCTGGCGATCCTGCTCCCCGCCCGTGCCTTGCGCGACCGCGCTCGCTTTCGCGGCGACCTGCGCACCCCCGCGGCCTTCACCGCGGTCGCGGGGACGGCGGTGCTCGGCACCCGCCTGACGCTCCTGGGTTGGAACTGGGCCGCCGGTGCTCTGCTCCTCATCGCACTCGGACTGTGGCTGGGCCTCATCGGGCCCGTTTTGCGCCATTGGCGCACGCCGACGGTCGGCGCCTCGTTCATCCTCACGGTCGGAACAGAGTCGCTCGCCCTGCTCTCCGCGGCGATCGCGCCGGCCGAGCACGCCGACTGGCTGCTCGTCGCATCGCTGCCTCCGTTCGTCCTCGGTCTCGGCTTCTATCTGTTCGTGGCCAGGCGCTTCGACGTC
>DAINPC010000091.1:0-8778 GCA_036743695.1 Solirubrobacteraceae bacterium
CAGCTCGCTCGGGAACAGCGCCGCGGGCAGCTTGCCCGGCGCCGGCGCCTGTCGTCTCGCCGCCGTCGCCTTCGTTCGCAGTCGGTATCCGCGTGCTTCGGCTCATCGACACCAGCCGAACGATCCGCCTGGCCAACGGCCACAGCGAGCCGAGGACGCTGCTCACCTACGTCCGCTATCCGGCGCTCGGGACGCCCGATCAGACCGATGTGCCGAACGCGCCACCGGCGCGGGCGGCCGGCCCGTTTCCGCTCATCGTCTTCGCCCACGGCTTCGCGGTCACGCCGGCCATCTACGCCAAGCTCCTGCAGAGTTGGGCTCGAGCCGGATACGTCGTCGCCGCGCCCGTCTTTCCGCTGGAGAACGCCAATGCACCCGGCGGACCCGACGAGTCTGACCTCGTCAACGAGCCGAGCGACGTCAGCTTCGTGATCTCGAGCCTGCTCTCCACCGGCAGCGCGCCCTCGGGCGCCCTGGCCGGCCTGCTCGACCCGGCCCACATCGCCGTCAGCGGTCAGTCCGACGGTGGTGAGACGGCGCTGGCCGTGGCATACAGCCGCAGCTTTCGCGATCGACGGGTCGCCGCCGCGGTGGTCCTCTCCGGCGCACGAATGTCCGGCGTGGGAGGCTTCAGCTTCGGCCAGGGCGGCCCGCCGCTGCTCGCCGCCCAGGGGACCGCCGACCCGATCAACGAACCGAAGTACACGTACGCCTACTTCAAGCTCGCCCGCCGGCCGAAGTTCCTGCTGCGCCTGCTCGGCGCCGAGCATCTGCCGCCCTACACCTCCCAGCAGCCGCAGCTGGGAATCGTCGAGCGCGTCACGACCGCCTTCCTGAACAGCTACCTCAAGCCTCTGTCCGGCGAGCTGCAAGATCTCTTCTTCGCCGGGAACGTGCCGAGGGCCGCTGCGCTGCTCGCCGAGCCGTAGGAGAGCCGCGAGGCGGTCGCTCCTGCTTTCCACATACCAGCTCTGCAGGTGGGGAATCGAACGCCCCTCATCGGTCCCACGCGGGCGCGAACCAACCATCTAGGCTGGGGCCGTGAGCGACGGCGACAAACAGCACACTGGGAAGCGACTCATCACAGCCGCCCGTCAGCTCAACCGGCACCCGAGGCTGGGGGGAGCGGCGAAACGAACGCGAGAGCGGGCGATGGGCGACGACCGATTCGTCGACCGGCTGTCCACCGCCCGCGGTCGCCCAGCGGACCTCGCAGCCCGCGAGCTTGTCGCATTCAGAAGCGACGCGCCGGGCATGTTGGGAGAGCTTGGACTCACGGCGCTGCAGGCGTGGCAAAGCCTCGCAGAGCACTAGCGCCCGGGACGCGGACAGGTCGACGTTGCCATTCTGTTCACCGACCTGGTCGGCTTTTCCAGCTGGACTTTGGAGTCGGGAGACGAGCCGGCCATCACGCTGCTGCGCGAGGTCAGCGGGGCGATCGAACCGCCCATCCTCGAACGGAGAGGCGAGGTGGTAAAGCGGCTCGGCGACGGACTGATGGCGGCGTTTTGGGATGCTTCCAGCGCCACCGAGGCGGCCTTCGACGCATGCGAGCGCATAGCGTCGATCGAGGTCGAAGGCTACAGGCCGCGGCTTCGAACCGGCATTCATCTGGGCCGTCCCCGCAAGGTCGGAGGAGACTACTTCGGCGTCGATGTCAATATCGCTGCGCGGCTCGCCGAAGCAGCCGAGCCTGGCGAGGTCCTTGTCTCGGACCGCACCCTGACCGCTCTCGATGCCGCCGCGGTGACGGCTAGGAGACGGCGGTTCACCGCCAAGGGTGCACCGACGGACCTCGCCGTGCACGTCGTGCAGCCGCCGGGGTAGGCTCCCCTGAGCAACGGCGACCTGGACGGAACGATGCGCGCCTCGAGTCCCTCCTGCGTCATCGCCAGCGTCTATGACCGCCGGGCTGCGACCGGCTACGGGCGCCTCGCTGGACACCGAACCCGGTTGGTAGCGCAGAGGCGCACCGCCAGCCCAAGTCGCCCGCCACGGGAGGAATCAGATGGCCAAGGAGTTCAAGTCGTTCCTACTGCGGGGCAACGTCGTGGATCTGGCCGTGGGCATCGTCATCGGCGCCGCGTTCGGAGCTGTGGTCACGGCACTGGTGCGCGACCTGATCACGCCGATCATCGCCGCCATCATCGGCAAGCCCGACTTCTCCGCGCTGATGTTCACCATCAACGGCAGCACCTTTCACTACGGCGAGTTCATCAACGTGCTGATCGCGTTCCTGTCAATCAGCGCCGCTGTGTTCTTCTTCGTGGTAAAGCCCGTCAACACGCTGATGGCGCGACGCAAGACCGGGGTTGACGTGGAGTCTGAGACGCGGCCGTGCACCGAGTGCCTGAGCGAGATCCCGCGCCAGGCGCGCAAGTGCACTTTCTGCGCCTCGCCACAGGCGGGCGTGAGCTGAGGCTCCGTCCACGTCCCCCCGGGCCGGCTCGACGTCGGCACGGCCGCAGCCGATAGCGTGTCCGCGCCGTGCCTGCCCCCTTCGTCCACGAGCTCCGCGTCCGCTACGGGGAGTGCGACCCGCAGGGCATCGTCTTCAACGCCAACTACCTGCTCTATTTCGACGTCGCCTTCACCGAGCTGTGGCGTGCCGCGGTGGGTCCGTGGCAGGAGATGGTGCAGCGCGGCGTCGATGCCGTGGTGGCAGAGGCGAGCATCAGGTTCCGTGCGCCCGCCCGCTTCGACGACGAGCTCCAGCTCCGTGCACAGGTGAAGCGTCTGGGAACGACCGCGATCACGACCGAGATTGACGTCGTGCGCGGCGAGGAGCTGCTCGTTCAGGGGGTGCTTCGCCACGTCTGCGTGGCCACCGCCACCTGGGGCAAGACCGACGTGCCCGAATGGGTGCGAGTCGGGCTGCGGCGCTTCGCGGCCGAGGGCGCCGAGCAGGCGCTGACGGTCATCTAGCGACCGCCAGCGCCTGCTCGGCGCCCCCACTCCCACTCCCCCGCCGTGGACGCTCGGGCGTCCCGGAGGCGCGGGGGCTCTCACGGGTAGAGCTGCTGGCCGGTCTCCGAGTCCACGATGCTGATCGCCTCCACCGGGCACTCGCGCGCCGCCGCGAGGATCAGATCGTCGGGGCCCGTGCCGATCACCCTCGCGCAGTCGTCCACCTGGAAGACCTCCGGAACGAGCTCCATGCAGTCTCCCTGCCCGATGCAGCTCGCCTCGTCGATTGTGGGGATGTAGCTCATCGTCTGGCTCCTTTCACCTGTTCAGCTCGCCTGGGAGGGGCTCGGTTCCATCTGGGCGCGCGGGCGGGCGATCGAGCGACCGCTCGTGCCGCGCTCTGTCACGGAGGAGCCCGAGGGTGCGGCCGCGCCGAGATCCCTGCGCGCTTCGCCGCGCACCTCAGGCACCTTTGCGCTCGCCCGCGATGCAGGATCGGGGCGGCTCCGGCTGCGCTGGATGCGCAGCGCAAACAGGAACAGGACCGGCAGCACGCTTGAGAGCATCGCGTAGCGCACGGCGGGGATCGACGCATCGGTGCCCGCGCCGAGCGCATGCCCCAGCGAGAGCACGTAGACCACGACCGTGAAGCGGTGCATCCGCCGCCACACGCGCACGCCGATCTTCTTGCGCACGTAGAAGCTCAGGCCGAGGATCGCCGCCAGGTAGCCGCCGATGATGCCCAGCCCGGTCCACAGTGGCCGATAGCCGATCGCAAACGGTACGAGGATGCCCTTCGCGCCCGCCTTCAGCCACGGGTCGGCCGCCAGCAGCACTCCGTGCGCGCCGATCGCCCCCAGCGCGATCAGGGCCAGATGCTGGTGCAGGCGCACCGCATCTCGCCGCCAGCGCGGCGGGATCACGCGCGCTGCCATCGCCAGTCCGAGGATCACCGAGCCGGCGATCACCAGCATCGCCACCATGCCCGCCGAGCGCCCGGCCAGCCACCATATGTAGTTGGAGGGGGCCGCCTGGCTCATGCCGCGCTCCCGATCGCGTGCGCCCAACCGCGCCCACCCACGCCGATGGGACCGATCAGCTCGACATCGCCGTCGTCGTGCACGATCACCCCGCCGTGCTCCGCGAGTGCCCGGCGGGCTCCCTCGGGGCCGCCGAGCAGCGCCAGCTTGGACAGCGTCTCCGCTTCCAGGGCGCTGGCCGCCAGCGCGGTCGCGCCGATCAGGCCGCTCCACACCGGCTCGCCGCTGGAGGGGTCCAGCAGGTGGTGGGCGAAGGTGCCATCCGCGCGCCTCCAGATGCGCACGTTCAGCCCCGACGTGGCCACGCCGCCACGGGCCAGGCGCAGCGTGTGGACGCACTCGCCCGTCAGCGGATGCTCGACCTCGATCGCGATCGGCTCAAGCTCGCAGCCGACCCCGCCGACGGCGATGTCGCCGCCGCAGTCCACCACGAAGCGGGTGTAGCCGCGCAGGCGGTGCGCGACCGCGTCGGCCGCCAGGCCCTTGCCGGTCCCGCCCGTGTCGATGCGCAGCCCGGGAGGACGGCGCACGGTACCGCGCTCGTGGTCGATCTCGATCTGGCGCCAGCGTGCCCGCGCTCGCGGCCGGGCCGGACGGGGCGGCGGGGCCGCCGCGAGCGCGTCAGCGAGCGGCGCCGGCGTGCAGCCATCCTGGGAGTCCTGGTAGCCGATAGCCTCGATCTCGCCCACCAGCGTCGGGTCCACCAGGCCGCCCGAGCGATCCGCCGCCCAGACTCCCGCCGCCACCGCTGTGCGCAGCAGCAGCGAGGCCCTCACCTCGTGGGCCGGGTCGGCGTTGAGCGCGCACAGCTCGCTGTCCGGGCGAAAGCGCGACAGCCGGGCAGCGAAGTCCTCCACATAGCCCCGCTCGCGCTCCGCGGCAACAGCTGGCCGCTCCAGGCCGGGGAGCAGCGGCTGCTCGATGATCAGACGAACGTCGCTGCCCATCGAGTGAAAGGTGGTGTCGTGAACTGGGCTCATGAGGTGCGCGTGACCGGAAGCGAGGATGCGTAGCCGCCCGCGCCGCTGACCTGCTGGGATGCCTGCATCGGCTGCGGGGGTGAGCTGGCGGGCAGGTGGACGATCACCCGCCGTTCATAGATGCGGCGAACCAGCACCTTGCGCGGGGGCAGCGGCGTGGCGGCCGCGCGGGCGCGCAGCGCGGGGTCCTGACCCGAGCCCACGCGCAGGGCCAGCACCGCCAGCACCGCCAGGAAGACGGCCACCGTGGCCCACAGCGCACCGAGCACCGCACGGCTGTGCGGCTTGCGCGAGTCGCCGCGGTCAGTCATCGCCGGCTCCCCCCGCGCCCGCCATGCCGCTGGTGCGGGTGACGATCGCCGCGGTTGGCGCGGACGTAGAGTGGGCGGCCGCGCTCTGCGTCACGCCGCCACCCGCCGCGGCTGCGCCGCTGACGCGCGTCGTCACCGTCCCCGTGCCCGATTCCGCCGTGAGCGACACCGGGTTCGCGCTCGCGCGGAGCGCCGGGTCGGCGCCGGCGGTGAGCCGCGCCATCATCAACGTGAAGACCACCAGGAACGTGGCCAGCGTCATCACCGCCATCGGGAAGGCGCCCAGCAGGGGATGATGGCCGCGGGCAGCCCTTGTCCCGCTCGTGGACGCCCGGGCACCTCCGCGGGCACCGCCCGCCGGAGCGTTCGCCGGAGCGCTTGGAGCACGGTCAGTCATCGTGACCGCCGCCCTTGCCGTCGCCGCCGCCGCTCGAGCGGGTCGAGACCGATTTCGCTGAGCCGCCCGTGGAGCCGGCGCCGCTGGTGCGGGTCTTGACCTGGGTGCCGGCGCTCGATGGCGAGCCCGAGCCGGAAGTCGATTTCGAGCCGCTGCTGGCGGTTCTCACCACCGGCGCCGCAGAGCTCGTCGGAGCGACCGCGCCGGCGCCGCTGGAGCGCGTTCTGCCCACCACGGCGCCGCCCGCGCTGGAGCCGGCCGCGCGGGAGCCGGCCGCGGATGCTCCCGCGGGCCCCGTTCCTCCCGGGCCGGTGCCGGCAACGTGGCGCGGGTGCGCGCGACGGTAGACGTTGACCGTCTTGCGGATCACCTCCGTGCGCACCTCCACCGGCTGCGTGCGCTGGGCGATCAGCTTCGGTCCGCCTTCGCCCGAGCCCACCGCCAGGCCGACCAGCACGCCCAGGCCCGCCAGTGTCACTCCTCCAGCGCTCATCGTCTCTCTGCGTCCCATCGGGCACTCCTCTGTCGGGTGCCTTAACTGTCGCCGGCACATGGCCAGGAGCCGTCCAAGCGCGGGTTAAGAGTGGGCAAAGGTTTTTCGAGCGCGTGGGACCGCCAAGGGTCACGCCCACGCCTGCGCGCGGCCGCAGAGGCGCCCCTCAGTCGTCGCGGCGCGCGCTGGAGTCGCGGCCGTCGCCCGTCGAGCCGGCGGAGGGCGTGGAGCCCGCGGAGGGCCCTGAGAATCCGCCGGCCCCTTCCCGCTCGGTGGTCGAGGACCGCGTGGTGCTCGGAGTGCTCGGCGCCGGCGTTGAGGAGGTCGCGGTCGACGGCGCACTGGAGGCTCGGCTGGGCGATTCGGCCGCCGCGCTCGGCTGCGTGGAGGTGGTCGTGGTGTTCGAGCGTGTCCGCGTGGTCGCCGTGTTGGGCTGTGCCTGCGTGCCCGCGGTCGCCGGCAACAGGCTGCTGCCGGCCGTCAACGGTTCGGATGCCAGTCCGATCCGCTGACGCACGAGCTGGCTGGTCCCCCACGTGATCGCAGCCGCGAGCGCGATACCCAGGACGGCGAGCAGCGCCACCCCCAGGCTGCGGCGGGCGCCCCTCATCGCTCGGCCCCCGGGAACTCCAGCGCCGCCACGACGCCGCCGCCGGGCCTGTTGGCCAGCCGCGCATCGCCGTGCCAGGCGCGCGCCAGGGTCCTGGCGATCGCCAGGCCCAGGCCGCTGCCCGGCGGTCCCTGACGGCCCGCGCGGCCGCGGTGAAAGCGCTCGAACACCAGCTCCTCCTCCCCGGGCGCAAGGCCCTGGCCGCGGTCGCGGACCTCGATCCTGCCCTCGCCACCCGCCAGCGTCACCTCGCCGCCCGCGGGCGAGTAGTGCAGCGCGTTCTCGATCAGCACGTCCAGCGCCCGGTCGAGGTCCGCGCGCGCGCACCACGCCGTGCCGGACATGCCGCTGGCCATTCTCAACGCGATCCCGCGTGCCTCCGCCGCCGCCTTCCAGCGCTCCAGCGCACGCCTGAGGGCCTGGGCCAGGTCGAGCCGCTCGCCCTGCAGCTCGCGGTCCTCAGCGCGGCTCAGCACCAGTAGCTCGTCAACGATCGCCGCCAGGCGATCGACCTCCGCCGTGCCCGCCGCCAGCTCCGCCGCCACCGGCCCACCCAGCCCCTGGGCACCCGCCTCCTCCAGGCGCAGCCTGAGCGCAGTCAGCGGCGTACGCAGCTGGTGGGAGGCGTCCGCCACGAACTCGCGCTGCGCGCCGATCAGGCGCTGGTTGCGGTCCGCCATCTCGTTGAACGAGGCGCTGAGCGATCGCTGCTCGGAGCTCCCCTCCACGATCGCCCGGGCGGACAGATCGCCGCGGGCGATGCGCCGCGCGGCGCTCTCCAGCCGTCGCAGCGGCAGGGCGACCTGCCGCGCGATCACGCTACCGGCGAGCAGCCCCAGCAGCAGCACCGTGCCCGCCACGAGCACCAGCTTGGTGACCGTGCTCCCCACCGCATGCTGGACGGAGGCCACGCTCTGGGTGATGCGCACCGCCCCGATCGCGCTCCTGCCCCGCAGCACCGGCACGGCGGTGGCGAGGATGTTCTCGCCGAGGCTGTGGCTGGCGCGCTGGGTCTGCACGGAGCGTCGGGTGAGCGCCGCGGCGATCTCCGGGCGGCTGAGATAGCTGGAGCCGAGCGTCGAGGATCCGGCGCTGTCGGCCATCACCTGCCCGCGAGTGTTGACGATCAGCACGCGGCCGCGAACGGACGCGCCGCTCGAACGCACCAGCGCTTCCAGATCCCTCGTGTTGGGCGGGCTCAGCAGCGCCGCGGAGGTGGCCGCCACGACGTCCGCCTGGCTGAGCGCCTGCGAGTGGACCTCCGCGTTGACGCGTTCGCGCAGGCTCAGCGCCAGCGGAACCCCCAGCGAGACCACCGCCAGCACCAGCACGTATGCGAGTGACAACAGCAGGCGGGTGCGCAGGCTCACCGCTCTAGTCCTCCTGCGCGGGCGCGAAGCGAAAGCCGACGCCCCGCACGGTCTGGATGTAGCGCGGCGCCGCCGGATCCTCCGCCAGCTTGCGCCGCAGCGCGGCCATGTGCACATCGAGCGTCTTGGTCGAGCCGAACCAGTTCTCATCCCACACGTCGCTCATCAGGTCCTCGCGCGTCACCACCTGTCCCGGGCTTCGCGCCAGGCGCGCGAGCAGGTCGAACTCCTTGCGAGTCAGCGACAGCTCCTCTCCGCGCAGCCATGCCCTGCGGGCGGCGACATCCACCTTCACCTCGCCCGGCGCCGCCGGCTTGCCCGGCTGGCGCTGACGGCTGCGGCGCAGGACCGCGCGGATCCGGGCGATCACCTCCGCGGCCGCGAACGGCTTGACCACATAGTCGTCCGCCCCCAGCTCGAGCCCCACCACACGATCAATCTCGCTGCCCCGCGCGGTGAGCATGATGATCGGAACCTGAGATCCCGCCCGCAGCTCGCGTGCCAGCTCGCGCCCGTCTCCATCGGGCAGCATCAGGTCCAGCAGGATGATGTCCGGCTCGCCCGCCTCCAGCGCCGTGCGCGCCGCCGCGATGCTTGCCGCCACCACCACGGCGAAGCCCTCGCGCTCGAGCGCACGGGAGAACGGCTCGGAGATCGACTTCTCGTCCTC
>DAINPC010000092.1:0-8720 GCA_036743695.1 Solirubrobacteraceae bacterium
AGCACGTTCTTGCTCAGGTCGGCGCGATCCACGCGCAGGATCAGGAAGTCGCGCCGGCGGCGCAGCAGCTCGCGCTCGAACTGCTCGACGCGCTCGCTCTGGGCGATCTGCCGGGTGGCCCTGTGATCGATCGGCAACGGGTATGCCCGCACCCACACCTCGCGCTCGCCGAACCGCACCACCCCGCGCTCGAAGTCAACGTCCAGCTCCATCAGATCGCGGCAGCACTGCAGGAAGTTGTGCCGGTAGGAGCGCGTGTGGAAGCCGATGATGTCGTTGGCCAAGAGGCCCGTGTAGATCTCTTCGCGGATGCGCGTGGGCAGCACGCGCCAGGCGTCTGGCTGCGTCCAGGGGATGTGGATGAAGTGGTGCAGGAAGACGTCCGGCCGGGCGCGGCGCACCAGGTCGGGAAGCGTGTAGAGGTGGTAGTCGTGGACCATCACCACCGGCTCCTCGACGTCCTCGAGCTGCTCCACCACGGCGCGCGCGAGATCCTCGTTGACGACGTTGTAGCCGAACTCGAACGCCTCGATCTCCGCCCGCCGGATGTCCGGCGCGTTGGACAGGTCCCAAAGGTAGTGCTGGATGAACCACAGCATCGGGTTGGCGAACACGTTGTAGAAGCGGTCGTAGGCGTCCGGGTCGCTGACCACCAGGCGCACCTGGTAGTCGCCGCCGCCGGGGGCGCTGACGGGAAACGCCCGCCCGCCGTGCTCGCGTGAGACCTCGGCGTCGTGCTCGGACATGGCCGAAGCGATCCAGATCGCTTCGCGGTGGGAGGCGAGCCCCGTCAGCGCAGTCACGAGGCCGCCGGAGCCGCGCAGCACCTCGCCGCCGGCGTGGAAGGTGACCGGCCCGCGGTTGCTCACCAGCACCAGCGGAGTCCGCTGTGCCGGCGCGCCGGTCATGCTTCTCTCAGCTCGTTGAAGATGCGCAGGTAGTCCCGCAGGTAGCGCGGCGTCAGGAAGTGCTCGCGGACGTGCTCCTTGCCGCGTCGGCCCAGGAACTTGCCGAGGGCGGGGTCCTTGAGGATCTCCAGCGTGCGCTCCGCGCACTGCTCGGCGCTCGAGACGAGAAAGCCGGTGACGCCGTCCTCGATCTGCAGCGGGATGCCGCCGACGTTACCGCCGACGAACGGGCGGGCCTTCCAGATCGCCTCGGCGACCGTCAGGCCGAAGCCCTCGCGCGTGGACTTCTGGATCAGCACGTCCGCGTGGGACTGGAAGGCGTTGACCTCGATCGCCCCCACGTTGTTGAAGTTGTTGAGGATGTGTATGTCCGCGTCGCCGTCCGCGTGGGCCACGGTGGCGTTGAAGAAGTCCCAGCCCTCGGGGTCGTCGCTGGCCATCGAGCCGACCAGCGCGAGCTGCACCTCGGGCATCCCCTCCTTGACCTGGCGGTAGGCGTCGATCACCCCGAGCGGGTCCTTCCAGGGATCGAAGCGCGAGACCTGGCAGATCAGCGGCCGATCCACGTCGATCCCGAACTGCCCGCACACGAATGCGCCGTCCTCGGGCGAGAGCGCCATGTTCTTGGGCGTCAGCGGGTCGATCGCGGGCGGTACCACGTTGACCTTCCCGTTCATTCCCGCCGGCACGTAGTCGCGCATGTGGAACAGCGACTGCGGGTAGTCCTCGATGTACGGGAGCAGCTGCGCGATCGTGTCGGGGTTGGGGGTGGAGATGTCGATGTGACAGCGCCACAGCCAGCCCTTCGCCTTCTCCGGCACGAGTTTGTAGAGCCCCGCCGGCTGCGGGTCGTGCACCAGGCACACGTCCCACCCGTCCGAGAGCTCCTTGGCGTTTATCTCGTTGTAGCGCCGCCAGGTGGCCCACTGCTCCTCGTCGAGATCCTGCGGGGCGCCCTGCAGGGCGTTGTGCAGGAGCTTGGTGGCGTTGAAGAACTCTTCGCGGCCGTAGATCACGTGCCACTCGCAGTCCAGGCCGACATCGCGCATCAGCGGCACGAGCGTGTAGAGGATCTCCGAGACCCCCCCGCCGAACGCCGTGGCGGAGACGTGCACGACGCGATGACCCTGCAGCGGCTCGGCCAGCTCACGGATTTCGGCGATCAGCTCGCGACCGCAGATGTGCGTGTAGTCGGTGAGGGTCTTGTGGCCTACGGCGACGGGCTGGAGCACGCGCTGGCACGATACCTAACCGTGCGCCATGTACGGGCACGGGCACGGGCGCGCCACGCCTGTCGATCTGGCGCGTGCGCGTCTGCAACCTGTGCGAGGAGCCGACGTGCGAACTATGGTCTAGGCGGATGCTCAACGGGCGCCTTTACCGAGCGGCCTTCGTGCCCTTCCTGTTCGCACTGGCGATCGCCGCATTCTCGCTCGGCCCGCGCCCGCGCCCGCTCACCTCGACGCTGGCGCCCGACGCCTTCGAAGGCGCGCGCGCGTTCTCCGAACTGCGGAGCCTGGGCGCGCGCTTCCCGAGCAGGCGTCCGGGAAGCCCCGGCGACGAAGCCCTGGCGGCGCACATCGCTCGTACGCTGGAAGGTCTCGGCGGGGCGGCGGGCGGGGGCTTCTCGGTGCGCAAAGAACGCTCCGAAGCTCAGACCATCGACGGCGAGCGCACGCTGCAAACGGTGATCGCGCAGCGCCCGGGCTCGACCAGCGCCGCGCCGATCCTGATCATCGCTCACCGCGACGCGGCCGCCCGCGGGTCGCTCGCGGAGCTCTCCGGCACGGCCGCGCTGCTGGAGCTGGCGCGCGTGTTCGCCGCGCGGGAGACCAAGCGCACGATTGTGCTGGCGTCCACCAGCGGCGGCAGCGGGGGCGACGCCGGGGCCGCGCAGCTGGCCGCCGGGCAGGCGCCCAGCGCCCAGCACGGACCGTTCGACGCGGCGATCGTGCTCGGCGACGTCGCGGGCGCGCGGATGCGCAGGCCGGTCGTGGTGCCGTTCTCCGACGGGCTGGGCTCAGCGCCGCTGGCGCTCCAGCGCACGGTCGCGGACGCGATCACCCACGAGGCGGGGACGAGCCCCGGCGCGCCGAGCGCGCTCGGACAGCTCTCGCACCTGATCTTCCCGCTGGCGGTGGGCGAGCAGGGGGTGCTGAACGCCTCCGGCCTGCCGGCCGTGCTGGTCCAGGTCTCCGGCGAACGCGGCCCATCCCCGCGCGAGGCGGTGAGCGCTGAACGCCTGCAGGGCTTCGGACGCTCGGTGCTCAGCGCGGTGGACGCGCTGGACACAGCGCCGGACATCGGCCAGGCGATGCAGACGAGCGTGCTCCTGCAACGCCAGACGGTGCCCGCGTGGGCGCTGCGGCTGCTGAGCATCGCGTTCCTGCTGCCCGTGCTGATCGCCGCCGCGGACGGGCTTGCCCGCATGCGGCGGCGGCGCATGCCGGTGGGACGGTGGATCGCGTGGACGCTGAGCTGCGCCCTGCCGTTCTGCAGCTGCGCTCTGTTCGCCTATCTGCTGGGCTGGCTGGGGGTGATCGGCGCGGCCCCCTCAGTGCCCGCCCTGCCCGGCGCCATGCCCTTCGACGCGCAGGCCGCCACAACGGTGGTGGCGGTCGTGCTCACCTTCGCGCTCGCCTGGCTGCTGTGGAGCGTGCTCGTCCGCCGCCTCGGTTGGAGCGTGCGCCCGGACCCGGAGATCGCCGGGCTCTCGCTGGTGCTGGTGGCGCTCGGGATCTGCGTGGTGGTCTGGGTGCTCAATCCGTTCACCGCGCTGCTGCTGCTGCCGGCGCTTCACCTGTGGCTGGCGCTCGCCGCCCCGGAGCTGCGCCCTCGTCGTGTGGGTGCGCTGGGTCTGGTCGCGCTCGCCATGATCCCGCTGGTCCTGCTGATCGCCTTCTACGCCCACCAGCTCGGGCTGGGGGCGGGCGGGATGGCGTGGACGGGCGTGCTGCTGCTCGCGGGCGGGCACGTCGGGTTGGGAGGGGCCCTCCTGTGGAGCCTCGCCCTGGGCTGCGCCGCCGCGGCGGCGATGCTCGCTGCGCGGCCCTCGCTGCCAGCCGTCGGCCCGGAGGCGGCCGATGGCGTCGATGTGACCATCCGCGGCCCCATGTCCTACGCCGGGCCGGGATCGCTCGGTGGTACGGAGTCGGCTCTGCGACGATAGGAGGCGACGTGGCCGATCTCTCGCTCAGCTCCGGAGCGCCCGGCTCGGGAGTCACCGTGCCCAAGGGCCGGCGCCGCTCCGCGCGCGCTCTGCGCGCGCTCGCCGCGCTGCTGATCCTCGCCGGGGGGCTGGCGCTGATCGACGCGGGGGCCACGCTCCTGTGGCAGGAGCCGATCTCCGCGCTGATCGCAACGCTGCGCCAGGACCACCTGCGGGGCGCCCTGCGCCAGGTCGAACGCGCCGCGCCCACCCCGGCCGAGCAGCGGACGCTGGCGAGCCTGGATGACGAGCGGCGGCGGATAGCGTTTCTCGCGGGTGAGCTCCAGCGTCACTCTGCTGACGGCAGCGCGGTCGGGAGGATCGTGATTCCGCTGATCGGCGCGAGCTTCGTGGTGGTCAAGGGCACGGGCACCGAAGACCTCAAGAGCGGGCCGGGCGTCTACTCCGGAACGAGCTTCCCGGGGATCTCCCAGACCACCGCCATCGCCGGGCACCGGACCACCTACCTGGCGCCCTTCCGCCACATCGACGCGCTCAGGCCCGGCAGTCGCATCCTGCTGGACATGCCCTACGCGCACTTCACATACGAGGTCATCGGACTGCGCGTGGTGGCACCCACGGATGTCCAGGCGGCGGTCGCGGACGTCGGCTACAGCCGCCTGGTGCTGTCCGCCTGCACGCCGCTGTTCAGCGCCGCCCAGCGCCTGCTGGTGTTTGCGCGGCTGACCCGCACGGTCCCCGTCGGCGCCGCCCGGATCCTGCCCGGCGGAGCGCTGTCGAGCCCGATCGAAGCCCCGCCTCGCGTGGCCAAGTCTCGTCCTGCTCTACCACCGGTGCTCGAATCCCTCGATCCGAACCGCGTCGCCCCGCTCGTCTGACATCGACGCCCCCGGCGGCCCCGCCCGCACCTCGCCGATCCAGCTGACCTCCACATCGCCGAGCGCGCGCACGTCCTGCTCGATGCGCGCACGGTCCTCCGGGGCCGCGCAGAAGCACAGCTCATAGTCTTCGCCTGCGCCAGCCGCCAGCCGCCACGGTGGGACGCCGAGCGCGGCCGCCACCTCGCCCACCCCCTCCTGGAGCGGTAGCGCGGGGAGCTTCACGTGCAGGCAGACACCGCTGGCGCGGCCGATGTGGGCGGCGTCGGTTGCCAGGCCGTCGGAGAGGTCGATCATGGCGTGCACGCCCGCGGCGGCCAGCGCGCGGCCCTCCCCCAGGCGCGGCACGGGGCTGCGCGCCCGTGCGAGGGCGGTCTCGACGCCCGGCGTGCGCGCGGCGCGACCCGCGAGCACCGCCAGCGCGGCGCCTGCTCCTCCGAGGCGCCCGGTCACCCCCACTAGGTCCCCGATGAGTGCGCCGTCGCGCCCGACGAGCCGATCGGCGCTCTGCGCCCAGCCGACGGCCGTGACCACCACGGTCAGCACCGGGGCGCCGACCACGTCCCCCCCCGCGATCGTCGTCTCCGTCCTCGCGGACAGCTCGTCGGCCGCGCGCACCAGCTCCAGCGCCCGCTCCTCGCCAAAGCCGGCGGGAAGCCCCAGCACGAGGTAGGCCTCGCCCCCCTCCGCGCCCATGGCGGCGAGATCCGAGAGCGCGCCGGCCATCGCCCGGTGGCCCACCTCCCCGGCGCTCGCCCAGCCCTCCTCCAGCCGGAAGTGAACGCCCTCGACCATCGCGTCCACCGATGTCACGCACACGGGCCGCGCCCGCACCACCGCGGCGTCGTCACCGATGCCGCGCAGAACACGCGACCCGCGCCCCCCCGTCCCTGCGCCCTGCGCACCCGCTCCAGTTGCTTCGAGCCCGCCGGCCAGCTCGGCGGTGATGGATTCGATCAGGGAGCGCTCAGCGATACCGGTGTTCAGCGGTGCCGGTAGACGATCCGAGCGCGGTCCAGGTCATATGGAGAGAGCTCGCAGCGGACGCGATCACCGGGGAGGATGCGGATCCTGAAACGCCGCATCTTGCCGGCGACGTGTCCGAGCACCACGTGCTCGTTGTCCAGCTTCACGCGGAACATCGCGTTCGGCAGGGCCTCGATCACCTCGCCCTCGAATTCAACCTTGTCCTCCTTCGCCACGCCGTATCCAATCTGGCGCCAACACCTCTCAGCGTGGCGACCGTTAGTTTCGTGTATCGAGTTGAAACTACCAGCGCGGGGGCGGCGACGGCGCTTCGGGTCGGTCCCGGTCGACCCGTCAGCCGGGAGGCGCGCCGCCGGTTTTCCTGACGGACGGTTCCGTGGCGGCGGGAGGCGAGGCCCGTTCGTTTGCCTGAGGAGAAGCCGCGCCACGTTCGCTCGCGGGACCCGTGCGGTTGCCCGTTCCAGTCCCCCCCGGCGTCGTCGCGCCCGGTTTGCCGTGTTTCTTCTTGGCGCCGGTTTCCTTCGACTGGGCTTCGCTTTCCTGGCCGACCTGCGCCTGGCCCGTGGCGGCGTGCTTGCCGTAGAACGGCTGGTAGGAGATGGATTCCTTGGGCTGCGGGAATTCGACGCACGGCTTGCCTTCGGTGACCGCGGCCATGTACGCGTGCCAGATTTCCGCTGGGAGGAAGCCGCCCTGCTGCGGCTCGCCGTGCACGTCGGTCATGGATACTCGCCGGCTGGGGTATCCCATCCACACGACGGTCGAGTAGTTGGGCGTGTAGCCGTCGAGCCAGGCATCGACCAGTTCGCTGGTCGTCCCCGTCTTGGCCGCCGTGGGGCAGTTGATCGCCGAGCGCCCCGCCGTGCCGCCGAGCACGTTCTGGTGGAGGATGTTGGTCTCCTCGGCGGTGACGCCTTCGCTGAGCACCTTCACCCGATGGGGCTTGCCCCAGTTGTTGTCCACGCGGCCTTCGGGGAAGACGACCTTGGTGATGGCGATCGGCGAGTTGCGCCAGCCGCCGTCCGCCAGGGTGGCGTAGACGTCGGCCATCTCGAGCGGGGTGACCCCCAGTTTCAGCCCGCCGAGTGCCTCCGCCGCAAAGCTGTCCAGTGGGCTCACCACCCCCATCTTGTGGGCCGTTTCGGTGATCGTCGACTCGCCCAGGTCGGCGGCCAGCTGGGCGTAGACGGTGTTGTCGGAGGCGAGCGTCGCGTTGACGAGGTTGAGCGACTTGTTCAGCGAGGTCCCCTCGAAGGTCTTGACTTCGTAGGTCGGGTAGCCCGGCAGCCAGCCCGCTGCCAGCGTGTGCGACAGGTAGTAGGTGCTGTTCGGGTCCACTCCCCGCGAGAGCGCGTCTGCGAGATCGATCGCCTTGAAGGTGGAGCCCGGCTGGCGATGGCCGTCAGCGGCGAGGTTGTATTGCGACTTGTCATAGCTCTGAGACTCGGCCATCGCCTCGATGTCGCCGTTGGCCGGATTCAGCGTGACGATCGCCGAGGCGGGGTCTTCGGGCTGGTTGAGCACTTCCGCGATCGCCTTGCGCGCCAGGCGCTGCATGTTCAGGTCGATCGTCGTGTAGACCTTCAGCCCGCCCTGCTGGACGGTCTTCGCGCCGTAGCGGTGGACGAGCTGCTCGCGGACGTATTCAAAGAAGAAGTCCTCCCGCCGCTGGGAGTAGAAGGTGCCGCGATGGACCCCCAGCGGCGCCGCCTCCGCCGCTGCGGCCTGCGCGGAGGTGATGTAGTGCAGCTCGGCCATCTTCGCCAGCACCTCGTTGCGCCGCTCTCGCGCCGCGGCGGGGTCTGCGAACGGGTTGTATTGCGAGGGCGCCTGTGGGAGTCCGGCCAGCAGCGCCGCCTGCTGCAGGTCCAGCTGGTGGACGGGCTTGTCGAAGAAGATGCGCGCCGCGGCCTGCACCCCGATCGCGGTCTGCCCGCCCACGGTCCCGTAGGGGACGCCGTTGAGGTAGCTGGTCAGGATCGAGTGCTTGCTGTGGTGCTTCTCGTATTCGATCGCCAGCTTGGCCTCGATGATCTTCTGCTTGAAGGTGCGCAGGTCGTTGCCCAGGTACAGGTTGCGCACGAGCTGCATCGTGATCGTCGAGCCGCCCTGCAGCGCGGCGCCGTGGGTGATGTCCTTGATCGCCGCACGGAATATTCCCGTGAGGTCCACGCCGTTGTGTTTGTAGAAGCGCTGGTCCTCGATCGCCACGGTGGCGTTCTTGAGGTTGGCGGGGATGCTGCTCCAACCGACAGGCGTGCGCAGCTCGTCCGACTTGATGAAGCCCAGGCGGGTGCCGTCGGAGGCGAACACCTGCGAGGAGCCGCCGATGAGGAGCGGGTGACGGTGGGCGATCGCAGACGCGGACTGGGCGACGTTCAGCACATAGGCCACGGCCGCGATGGCGCCGATGATGAGCGCGCTGGCGAGAACCCCGCCGCCGATGAGGAGGACTCGCCCCCCCGCACCGTGCCCGTGTCTGCGCCTGCGCTGTCGTGCTTGTCGAGACATGTCCGGAGATTCGAGGTTACCGTGCGCCGGTGTGATTTCCTGCCGGTGGCACCGCGGCGATCTCTAGGCTCGATGCCAATCGCCATGAACTCCGACACCGCCGAGCCGGCCCTCCGGGCTGTGCGCCCGACCCTCGTGGATCCCGCGAGCGGGCTGGCCGCCCCCCTCCAGCCGGCGACCTCCGCGTCGAGAACGGCCGTCCCGGCGCCGGGATGGTGGGCGCGGCTGCGCGCGGACCCCATGCGCATGACCGCCGTGCGCGAGAGC
>DAINPC010000093.1:0-8668 GCA_036743695.1 Solirubrobacteraceae bacterium
ACGAGGATCTCGTTGACGTCCACGTGTGCGGGCTGTGAGGCGGCGTAGAGCACGGCGCGCGCGATGTCGTCGTCCCGGAGGGCGTCGGTGGGACGGTTCTCGAAGAAGGGCGTGTCGGTCATGCCGGGCTCGATCAGCGTGACCCTGATCCCGGTGCCATCCAGGTCCTGGCGGGCGGCCTCGCCCATGGCGGTGACTGCGTGCTTGGTGCACGAGTACATCGATCCGGGCAGGACCCTGCGCCCGGCGACGCTGGAGGTCAGGATCAGATGCCCGCGGGTGTCCGTCAGCGCGGGGATGGTGGCGCGCAGCGTCAGCGCCGCGCCGTAGACGTTCGTCAGCACCATCTCGCGCCAGTGCTCGGGCGTGTCCTTGAGGAAGCCGCGCGGCCCGCCGAAGCCGGCGTTGGCGAACGCGAGGTCGATCCGCCCGAACGCCTCCAGAGCGCGCTGCACCATCCGCTGCTGGTCCTTCCACTCGGTCACGTCGCAGCGCACGGGCAGGGCGTGCCCGGCGCCCCCCAGCTCCTCTGCGAGCCCCTCCAGGCGCTCCAGCGAGCGCGCGGCTAGGACCACACGCCAGCCTTCAGCGTGGGCGCGGCGGGCGGTTGCTGCGCCGATCCCGGAGGAGGCGCCGGTGATCAGGAAGACGCGGTCGGCGGCGGGAGGGATCTCGTTGCTCATGGCGCTCTGCTCCTTTGCTTCGGCTCTTGGGGACTTCGCTGCATCTACCCATATCCGATTCCACCCGTGCTGCGGGCGCTGCTGCTGTCACGATGCTCCGATGCTGCACGATCGCGCGAGGATTCACATACAGGCCGGGCCGGGCGGCGACGGCTGCATGAGCTTCCGCCGCGAAGCGAAGGTTCCGCGCGGCGGCCCCGACGGCGGCGACGGCGGGCGTGGGGGAGAGGTGACGGTGGTGTGCGACGACTCGCTGCGCGACCTGCAGGGCTTCAGGCGCCGCACCCACCACCGCGCCGGACGTGGCGGACACGGCGAGGGCTCGTTGCGCCACGGGGCGGGCGGCGAGACCCTGATCATCCGCGTGCCGCCGGGGACTCAGATCAGCGGCCCGGACGGCGACGGGGGAGATCTGATCGGCAGGCGCTGGGAGCTGCTGGCGGCGGGGCAGCGGGCGACGTTGGCGCGCGGCGGCAGCGGCGGCAAGGGCAACAAGCGCTTCGCCACGCCCACGCGCCAGGCGCCGCACTTCGCCGAGCGCGGGCTCCCGGGCGAGGAAGGCTGGCTGGAGCTGCGGCTGAAGCTGCTGGCGGACGTCGGCCTCGTGGGCCTGCCCAACGCGGGCAAGTCCTCGCTGCTGTCGCGTCTGACGCGTGCCGCGCCCAAGATCGCGAGCTATCCCTTCACGACGCTCTCGCCGGTGCTGGGCGTGCTTGAAGGCGCGGACCGCCAGCTGGTGGTGGCGGACATCCCGGGCCTGATCGAGGGCGCCAGCGGCGGCGCGGGTCTCGGGCACGACTTCCTGGCCCACGTGGAGCGCACGCGCCTGCTGGTCCACGTGCTGGACCTGGCGCCGGAGATATCGCTGGGCGAGGAGGCTGACGCGGCGGCCAACCACGCGACGATCGAGCAGGAGCTGGCTGCGCACGACGAGCGCCTGGCGCGCCTGCCGCGCGTGCTGGCGCTGTCCAAGGCGGACCTGGTGCCGGAGGAGCGCGCGCGGGCGGCGGTGGTGGACTGGCAGCGGCGGCTCGGGCGGGACGTGCCGGTGCTGGCCACCTCGAGCGCGACCGGGGCGGGCATCGAGCAGCTGGCCGGCGAGCTGCTCAGGCGCGTGGAGCCGCTCACCGATGGCGCGCCTGCGGCGAGCCTGCCGGAGGGCGGTGGGGATCGGCAGGGGGACGGGGAGCAGCTGGCGGAGCACATGGTGTTCCGGCCGGCCGCGTCCTCGGGCTTTCGGGTCGAGCGCGTGGGCTCGCGTGCGTTCGCTGTCAGGGGTGCGGGCATCGAACGGCTGCTCAGGCGATATGACGTGGAGAACGACGACGCGATGGCCTACCTGGAGGGCCGGCTGCGGCGGATCGGCGTGCTGCGAGCGCTGGAGGCGGAGGGCTTTCAACCGGGCGATGAGATCGAGATCGCGGGCGTCACCTTCGAGCTGGACCCGAGCGCGGACGCCTAGACGCCGGGCGCGGAGGGGATGCGGTCGAGGGCGGCTTCGGGCTGGGCCATGAGCGCGGCGCCCCGCGCTGCGCCCGCCCGCGGTGGGGCCCGGCGCGGGCCAAATAAGCTCCAGTCATGAGACGCGTGGTGGTCAAGCTCGGTTCGAGCGTCGTGGCGGACAGCGAGGGCGCGCTGCGCATGGACGTGCTGGCGGGCGTGTGCGACCTGCTGGCGGGCGCCCATCGCGAGGGCTGGGAGGTGATCGTGGTCACCAGCGGCGCGATCGCCCGCGGCATGCGCGTGATGGAGCTGCCCCAGCGCCCGACCTCCGTGGGCGCGCTGCAGGCGGCCAGCGCGGTTGGCCAGGGCAAGCTCTACCGCGTCTATGACGAGCTGCTGCGCGAGCGCGAGGTGACCAGTGCGCAGGTGCTGCTGACCTTCTTCGACATGAGCGCCCGCACGCACTATCTGAACGCCCGCCAGACGTTGAGCACGCTGCTGGAGTGGCGGGTGCTGCCCGTGATCAACGAGAACGACACCACGGCCACGGATGAGATCTCATTTGGCGACAACGACTTCCTGGCAGCGCAGGTGGCGGTGCTGGTGGCGGCCGACGAGCTGATCCTGCTGACGGACATAGACGGGCTGTTCACGGCCGATCCGCGCCTATTCCCGGACGCGCGCATCGTCAGCGAGGTCAGCGACTTCGCCGCGCTGGAGGAGCTGGAGATCGGCCACACCACCTCGCCGCTGGGATCGGGCGGGATGCGCTCGAAGGTGGTGGCGGCGGAGATGGCGACCGCGGCGGGCATCCCTACGGTGATCTGCAACGGGCGCCGCCCGGAGGCGCTGGCGGCGGTGCTGGCGGGCGAGCGCGAGGGCACGCGCTTTGCCGCGCGGGAGGCGCGCTACAGCAGCTTCAAGCTGTGGCTGAAGTACGCCAAGCCCTCGCGCGGCACGCTGGTGGTCGACGCGGGCGCCGTGCGGGCGGTGCGCGAGGGCAGCGCCAGCCTGCTGCCGGTGGGCGTGGTTGACGTGCTGGGAGACTTCGACGCGGGCGACGCGGTGGAGATCGCGGCGGGCACCGAGGACGGGCACGCCCCGGGGCGGGCGCTGGCCAAGGGCATCTGCAACTACTCAGCCGCTGAGCTGCGCCGCGTGATCGGCCTGAAGTCCGAGGCCGTGCGCGAGATCCTGCCGCGCGCGACAGACGAGGCGGTGCACCGCGACTACCTGGTGGTGGACTGAGCGCTCTACCCTGTAGGGCCATGGCAGTCGCCGTCTCATCCGTCGAGGTGCTCTGCCGCGCGGCCAAGCGCGCCGCGCGTACGCTGGCGCAGACGGATACCGCGGTCAAGGACCGCGCCCTGGAGGGCATGGCGGCGGCGCTGCTGGCACGCACGCAGGAGATCCTGGCGGCCAACGAGCGCGACCTGCAGCTGGCCCGCGAGGCGGAGATCGGCGACGCGCTGCTGGACCGCCTGCGCCTGGACGAGGAGCGCGTCGCGGCGATCGCGCGGGCGGTGCGCCAGATCGCGGCGCTGGCGGACCCGGTCGGCGAGGTGATCGACGGGCGCCGTCTCCCCAACGGCCTGGACGTGCGCAAGGTGCGCGTGCCGCTGGGCGTGGTGGCGGTGGTCTACGAGGCGCGCCCCAACGTCACGATCGACGCTGCCGCACTGTGCCTGAAGTCGGGTAACGCGATCGTGCTGCGCGGATCCTCGACTGCCACTCACTCCAACGCGGCGCTGGCCCAGATCGCGGCCGAGGCGGCGGTCGCGGCGGGCCTGCCGGATGGCTGTGTGAGCCTGGTGGCGGGCGGCGGGCGCGAGGAGCTGGCCGAGCTGGCCACGCAGCGCAGGACCGTCGATCTGATTATCCCGCGCGGCGGGGAGAGCTTGAAGGAGGCGCTGCAGGCGGTGGCCACCGTGCCGGTGATCTACGCGGCGTCGGGCAACTGCCACGTCTACGCGGACGCCACCGCGGACCTCGACCAGGCGGAGGCGATCGTGCTGAACGCCAAGACCCAGCGGCCGGGCGTGTGCAACGCGGCGGAGACGCTGCTGATCCACCGGGAGATCGCGGGCGAGCTGGTCCCGCGCGTGGTGGCCTCGCTGACGGCCGCAGGCGTGCTGGTGCGCGGCGACGAGCGCACGCTCGCGCTCGCCACGGCCGGCGATGCGTCCGCCTCCGCGCCGTCCGGTGAGGGGCGCCTCTCCTCGGGGGCGATGCTGGAGCCGGTCACCGAGGAGGACTGGGCGAGGGAGTACCTGGCGCCGATCATCGCTGTCGGGGTGGTGGACTCGCTGGAGGAGGCGATCGAGCACGTCGCCCGCCACGGCAGCGGGCACTCCGAGGCGATCGTGACCCGTGACACGGCCGCCGCCCGCGCCTTCCAGCTCGGGGTTGACGCGGCCTGCGTCTACGTCAACGCCTCCACGCGCTTCACCGACGGCGGCGAGTTCGGGATGGGGGCGGAGATCGGCAACTCCACGCAGAAGCTGCACGCGCGCGGGCCGATCGGGCTGCGCGAGCTGTGCACCTCCAAGTACCTGGTCGAAGGCGACGGACACGTCCGCGCTTGAGCAGCCGGTGGCGGTGGGCGCGGTTCGCTCCATCGGCATCCTCGGCGGCACGTTCAACCCGCCCCATCTCGCGCACCTCGCGCTCGCGCGCCACGCGCTCCGGCAGCTGGAGCTGGACCGCGTGCTGCTGATGCCCGCCCGCATCCCGCCGCACAAGCCGGTCGGCGAGGACCCCGGCGCGGAGCATCGCCTGCGCATGTGCCGGCTGTCGGTGGCGGAGGAGGAAGGGCTGCGGGCCTGCTCGCTGGAGATCGACCGCGACGGACCGTCCTATACGGTGGATACCTTGAAGGCCATCAATGCCAGCCAACCTGACGCTCGGCTGACGTTCATCGTGGGAGCCGACACGGCGCGCACGCTCGGATCCTGGCGCGAGCCCGTGCGGATCCTCGAGCTGGCGCAGCTCGCCGTGGCCAGCAGAGCCGGCTCCTCCCGCCAGCAGGTGCTGGACACGGTCGCCGGTCTGAGGAGGACCGCTGCGGCGCACGCCGAGCACACCGACGCGGAGGGCGCGGACGCCACGCTGGCGGCGGGCGTGCGCTTTCTGGAGATGCCCGCGGTGGAGGTCTCCTCCTCGATGGTGCGCGGCCGCGTGGCGCGCGCGGAGCCGATCGACGCGCTGGTCGGAGCGGCGGTCGCGGCCTACATCGCCGAGCACGGCCTCTACCACGCGGTGAGCCAGGTGCCGAGCTGATGCGGGGCGAGGAGCTGATCGCCGAGATCGCCCGCTACGCGGCGGACAAGAAGGCGATCGACGTGGTCGAGCTGGACCTTCGCGGCGTGCTCGGCTACACGGACTACTTCCTGGTCTGCTCGGGCAACACGGGCCGCCAGGCCAAGGCGATCCACGACGGCATCATGGAGGGACTCAAGCGCGAGCACGGGCTGCTGCCGCGCAGGGTGGAGGGCTCCGGGCAGGCGGGGTGGATCCTGATGGACTATCTCGACGTGGTGGTCCACATCTTCACGCCGGAGACGCGCGAGTTCTATCGCCTGGAGCAGCTGTGGGGCGAGGTGCCGGCCCGTGCGGCCGGCACCGGCTCCTGAACGGGCGCGGGCGCGCTCCCGCGCCGGTCGGCTCCTGAACGGGCGCGGGCGCGCGGTTCCCGCGCCGGGCATCTCAATTATCCAAGTTAAGTTGACCACCGGTAGGCGGGCGCGTTAGGGTCGGGCCGACAGCGCCGCGTTGGCGTGGCGCGTGGAGATAGAGGGGCATCCATGCATTGCTCGACCGCAGATCGTAGGGGGAGCCGCTTTGCGCTCATCGCCGCCGGCCTGGCAGCCGCGGCGCTTCTGTACAGCCTCGGCGCGCTCGCTCCCGCAGCGCGAGCCGACGGCCCCGGACAGGGCGCGCCCTGGACGGCCAGCCTGGGCGACTCATACATATCCGGCGAGGCCGGCCGCTGGGCGGGAAACACCAACGGAAGCTCGTCCAAGACGGACGCGCTCGGATCGGGCGCCTACTACGACAACTCGACCAAGAGCGGCGAACTGATCCAGGGCTGCCATCGCTCGAAGTCGGCCGAGGTCTACATCGGCGCGGGCGTGAGCGGCGAGAACCTCGCGTGCTCCGGGGCCAAGACGTCCAGCTTCACCAGCGAAGGCCTGTTCAAGCCCGGCCTGGACTTCTACAACTCGGGCGGCCACGAAGGGCAGGCGCTGATGCTGCAGCACTTCGCTGCAACCCACAACGTCAAGCTGGTGGCGGTATCGATCGGCGGCAACAACTTCAACTTCGCGAGCATCGTGCAGACGTGCGTTGAGGACTTCCTGCTGACGCCGGAATGGTGGCCCGCGTACTGCAGCCACGAAAGCTCGGTCACGAACAACTTCAGCTCGAGCAACGTCTCCACGCAGAAGACAGCCATCAAGAACGCGATCCTGAACGTCGGCCAGGCGATGACCAATGCCGGCTACTCCAGCTCGCAGTACACGATCGTGGTACAGGACTATCCGTCGCCGATTCCCAGCGCGTCGGGCTTCCGCTACTCCCAGAGCGGCTACACCAGGCAGTCGACGGGCGGGTGCGGATTCTGGAACGAAGACGCTAACTACGCCAACTCGACGATGCTGCCGACGATCGACGGCACGGTGCTCGGAGCGGCGACGGCGACGGGCCTGGCGAACGTCAAGACGATGGACCTGGCGGCGGCGTTCAACGGCCGCAGGCTGTGCGAGAAAGGCGTGGGCCTGCTCGAAGAAGAGGGCCTGTCCTCGTGGACGAACGCCGAAGCGGTCAACAAGACCGAGTGGATCAACCAGATCCGCACGGTCTCCGCCCTCTTCCCGCCGTATGAAATCCAGGAAGACCTGCACCCGAACTACTGGGCGCAGCTGGCCCTGCGCAACTGCCTGACCCAGGCATACAACGCCGGAGCGCCCAAGGGCGGCACGTGTGGCATCTCCGCATCAGGGCTCAACTCAGCGGGCGAGCCGAACATGTCTCTGCACTGATCGGCCAACGGGGGCGCCGGCCGGCTCGCCGGCCGGCGCCAAGCCCGCTGTGGGCGGGCGCCTCCGGGAGGCCGGTGGCACGCTCGTAAGTTGCGAAGATTGGCGGGTGAGCGCTCCCGCTCCGAGTCACACGCCGCGCCTGACCGCCGTGCTGCGCGACGGCGAGCGGGTGACCTCGCTCGAGCTGTTCTTCGACCTGGTGTTCGTGCTGGCGCTGACCCAGTGCACGGCACTGATGGCGGGCACGCCCACGTGGGAGGGTGTGCTGAAGGGGCTGCTGGTGCTCGGCGTCCTGTGGTGGTCGTGGGTGGGTTACGCCTGGTTGACGAGCGTGGTGGACCCCGAGGAGGGCTCCGTGCGCCTGGTGATGTTCGCGGCGATGGCCGCGCTGCTGGTGGCGGCGCTGTGCGTGCCCAGGGCATTCGGCGGCGACGCGCTGCTGTTCGCGTGCGCCTACGCGGTGGTGCGCGCGGCGCACATCGGCCTGTTCATGCTGGCCAGCCGCGACGACGCGGCGCTGCGCAGCTCGGTGATCGGGCTGGCAGGGAGCACGGCGGTCGGCGTCGGGCTGCTGGTGGGCGCGGCGTTCGCCCCAGGGGGACTTCAGCTCGGCATCTGGGGGCTGGCGTTGCTGCTCGACATGGGGGGCCGTTCCTGTTCGGGGCCGAGGGCTGGAAGCTCGTCCCGGGCCACTTCGCCGAGCGCCACGGCGCGATCATCATCATCGCGCTGGGCGAGTCGATCGTGGCGATCGGCGCCGGCGCCAACGGCGGCGTGGACGCGGGGGTCGTGGCGGCTGCCGTCCTGGGCATGGTCGTGGCGGGGGCGCTGTGGTGGATGTACTTCGACGTGGTCGCGATCGTCGCCGAGCGGCGCCTGACGAAAGCCACGGAGGGCCGTGAACGCAACGAGATCGCGCGCGACTCCTACTCCTACCTGCACCTGCCGATGGTCGCCGGCATCGCGCTGGTGGCGCTCGGTATGAAGAAGACGCTCGCCCACGTCGGCGATCCGCTGGGACTGGTGCCGGCGGCCGCGATGCTCGGCGGAGGCGCCCTCTACCTGCTCGCGCACGTCGCCTTCAGGTGGCGCAACATTCGCACGCTCAACCGCCAGCGGCTGCTGTGCGCGGGGCTGCTGGTCTCGCTGCTGCTCGTCGAGTCGAAGCTGAAACCACCGTCGCTTGCGATCCTCGGAGCGCTCGCCGCGCTGCTGAGCTCGTTGATCCTGTACGAGGCGACGCACTTCGCCGAGCTGCGCGATCGCATCCGCCATCAGCTCACGCGCGAGGGCGCCAGCGGCTAGCTCTCGGGAACGGCGATAGCTGCCCGCTCCCCGCGCGCGAGTGCCAGCGTGGCCCCTTGCGTGAACAGGGCCAAAGCGGTGGCGAGCGCAAACGCGGCGGCGATGTCCAGACGGTGCAGCGAGACGGCCAGCGCGAAGCAGAACAGGGCGAAGGCGCCGAAGCCGCTGATCAGCCCCCGCAGCAGGCGCAGCAGCTCG
>DAINPC010000094.1:0-8602 GCA_036743695.1 Solirubrobacteraceae bacterium
CGGCCGAACAGCAGCGCGACGTTCCAGTCCACCAGCAGGCGCAGCCGGCGTCCCACCCCGGGCATCAGCAGCAGGTGGTAGGTGCGGGCGATCAGCCAGGCGGGAAAGCCGCGCCAGCGGATCCCGAGGGTGATCGCCACGGCCTTGTTGCGCCCGAGCTCCGCCACCACGCCCTTGGTGCGGTAGCGGAACTGCTTGGCCTGCCCGCCCCCGAGCGTCGCGGCCACGTTGCGCGCCGCCAGCCGACCCTGGCGTATGGCGTGCTGCGCTGTGGGCGGGCACACCTGCCCCGGCCTGGACGCGTCGGGCACGGCGGCGCAGTCGCCGATCGCCCACACATGGGCAGCGAAGGTTCCGCGCTGCGCGCTCGCCGTCGCATCGCTCGGCGCCGCATCCTTCGGCGCCCGCGCGTTCGGCGCCTCCTCCTGCACGCGCATGGTGCGGTCCACCACCACCCTCCCCTCGCGGTCTAGGGGCAGTCCGAGCCGGGCGATCACCGGGCTGGGCTTGACGCCCGCCGTCCACACGACGGTCCGCGCGGGGACCGTCCCGCCCGCGGAAAGCGTGGCGGAGCGCTCGCTGAGCGCTGACAGCGTGGTGTTGGTGCACACCTCGATGCCGCGCCCGCGCAGCTCGCGTTCGGCGAACTCGGAGAGGCTCTCGGGCACCTCCTGCATGATCCGCGCCTTCGCCTCCACGAGCACCCAGCGCATGCCCTGGGCGCGGCAGCGCGGATACAGCTCGATCGCCTGCGCGGCGAAGTCCTGTAGCTCGGCGAGCCCCTCCACGCCAGCGTATCCGGCTCCCACGAACACAAACCCCAGGTACTCGGCGCGGCGCACAGGGTCCTCCAGAGACTCGGCGATGTCGAAGCAGCTCAGCACCTGGTTGCGCAGGGCGGTGGCGTCGGAGAGCGACTTAAGGCCGGTGGCGTGCTCGGCCAGTCCGGGGATCGGCAGCGTCCTGGAGACCGATCCGAGGGCGACTATCAGCTGGTCGTAGGCGAGCTCGAGCGGCTCCCCGTCGATCCGCTTGACGCCGAGCACACGCCGCGCCGGGTCGGCGCCGGTGACCTTTCCGATCACCAGATCGGTGCGCCGCAGCTGGGAGCGCAGCGGCACCACGACGTGGCGCGGGTCCAGCGTGGCGCCGGCCGCGCCCGGCAGCAACGGGGTGTAGAGCAGGAAGTTGGCCTCGTTGACGAGCGTCACGTGCGCACTCTGCGCAGGCAGCAGCCGCTCCAGGGCGCGGGCCGCGTAGAAGCCCGCAAATCCACCGCCAGCGATCACCACCTGCCATGCCATGAGGACAGAATATGGTGCAGGCCGTGAACGATTCCCTGTATGCCGAGGCGCTCGCCCCATTTCTCGCCGAGGTGCGGCGTCTGCGACCGGCCGACACGGAGGTAATCGACGCTCACACCCATCTGGGCCTGGACGAGGACGGACGATCGCTCACCCTCGAGCAGCTGCTGGCCGCGCTCGACGACGCGGGCGCGCGCCGGGCTTGCGTGTTTCCGCTGCATGATCCCGAGCGCAAGCCCGCCTACAGCCTGCCCAACGACCGCGTGCTGGCGTGGGCGCAAGAGAGCGGGGGCAGACTCGCGGCCTTCTGCCGCCTGGACCCGGCCGAAGGCCCGCTGGCGGAGGGCGAACGCTGCCTGGCAGCCGGCGCACGCGGCATCAAGCTCCATCCACGAGCACAGGACTTCGTGTTCGACCGTGGCGAGATGGACGATGTCTTCAAGCTTGCGGAAACGACCCGCGTGCCGATCCTGATCCACGCCGGACGCGGCCTGCCGCCGCTGGCCGAGGGGCTCGTCGACCTCGCCCTGCGCCATCCCGGGGCGGTCCTGATCCTGGCCCACGGCGCGATCTGCGACCAGGGCATCCTGACCACCCGCCTGGCCGACCATCCCGGCGTCCTGTACGACATCTCCTGCTTCTTCCCGCTGGACGTGATCGAGCTGTTCGCGCGCGTGCCCGCCGAGCGGATCGTGTTCGCCTCCGACCCTCCCTACGGCCTCCCCGCCACTTCCCTGTACATGGCGCTGCGCGTTGCCTGGCAGGCGGGCCTGGACGAGGCGGCCACCAGGGCGGTGCTCGGCGGCACGATGGCCGGGCTGCTCGACGGACACGGCCTGCCGGCGGTCGCGCCCGCGCGACGCGGTCCCTCGATAACGCTCTCAGGACGCCTCGCGCGCGTGTACGGCTACGCCAGCCTGGTCGGGCCAGCCCTGTTCACCGGGGCGATCGAGCAGGCGCGCGCGATGCTGGATATGGCGATCGCGGCCTGCCGCGACCCGGACCCCGGATCAGTCGGTGAGGCGCTTGAGACGATCGGCGCGGCCCTCACCGCCGCCGACCGCCTGCTCGAGGACGAGGACGGCGTGCGCGCGGCGATCGACCTGGTCTACCGCGCGATTGTGTGCGCCGCGACGGAGATACCCGACAGCGCCTGAATCAGCCGGCGGTCAGCCACACAGCCGCCCACTCGCCAGCGGTGCGCCGCTCGTGCTCGCGCAGCTCGAGGCGCCCGGCGAACGCCTCGACGACCTCATCGACCTCCTCGACGAGCAGGCCGCTGGCGATCAGGTGAGCGGGCGCCCGGGGCATGCCGGCGGCGAGCTCCAGCAGCAACGGCCGCAGCAGGTTGGCGAGCACGACCAGGGGACCCGCCGGCCGCTCCCCGCCGCCGAGGAAGGGCAGCTGTTGGGAGCGCAGGTCGAAGCGTCGGACCTCGATCCGCTGAGCGTTGACCGCGGCGTTCTCGCGTGCAGCCTGCACGCTCTCCTGCTCGTTGTCCAGGCCCAGCACCGGCTCGAACCCCAGCCCCGCCGCGGCGATCGCCAGCACCCCCGAGCCGGTGCCCACGTCCAGCAGCGCTCCCGCCGGAGGCTCGCTCGCGGCCAGCTCGAGGAGCAGCTCCAGGCACAGGCGCGTGGTGGCGTGGGCTCCCGTGCCGAACGCCTGCCCGGGGTCGATCACGATCTCGCGCACGTCACCGCCGACGTGGGAGCTGGGAGCCTCCCACGGCGGGCGCACGTGCACGCCCGCCACAGCCGGCCCCGCGTCCGAGGGGCGGCGGGGCGCGGCGATCAGCACGGGACGGTGGAACTGCTTCCAGCGCTCGTGCCAGTCGTCGGGTATCTCGCTGGTGGAGATCTCCACCAGCGCCTCGCCCACGACGGCTCTCACGTCCGGTAGGTCGGGCAGCTCCCCGGGAGCGCCGTAGACGGCGTACTCCACGGTCCCCCCTTCGCCGTGCACCTCTTCCACGCCCGCGGGCGCCAGCTCCAGCAGCTCCGCCAGCACCAGCTCGGCCTGCTCGCGGCTGACGCGTACCGCCAGCCGGATCACGCCGCCTGGCTGCCGAGCGCGCGACGCAGCTTGGCGAACATCGACTCCTGCGAGCGCAGGTTCTCCTCGGTCAGGCTGTCATTCAAACGGTCCATCAGCTCCCGCTGCTCAGCGCTCAGGCGCCGCGGCACGACGACGTTGACCACCACCCGCAGATCCCCCTGTCGACCGCGCCTGAGCCCGGGCATGCCGGCTCCCCTGACGGTCAGCACCTCGCCCGGCTGGGTTCCCGACGGCAGCTCGATCGACGCGGTGCCCTCCAGCGTGGGGACCTCCAACGTGGCGCCCAAGGCGGCCAGTGGGGCTGCCACGTCCAGCGCCGTGATCAGGTCGTCGCCCTCGCGCACGAAGCGCTCGTCCTCGCGCACGCTGACCAGCACATACAGGTCGCCCGCCGGGGCCCCCGCTTCGCCCTCGTGACCGCGGCCGCCGACCCTGATGCGCTGCGAGTCGGATATGCCCGCCGGGACATCGACCTCCACCTCCTGCCTGGCGGCCAGCCGGCCTCGACCGCGGCACTCGCGGCACGGCTGCTTGGGCACCCGACCGTCGCCGTGACAGACGTCGCAGACGATCGTGCGCATCATCTGCCCGAAGGGCGTGCGCGTGACGGCCTGCAGCTGACCTGCCCCGCCGCAGCGCTCACACGTCTCGATCGGGGTGCCGGGCTCGGCGCCGTTGCCGTGACAGCGCTCGCAGCGCTTGACCGCGTCGTAGGCCGCCTGCACCTTTGCACCGTGCGCTGCTTCGATCAGGTCGATCTCGACGGCGACGCCAATGTCCCCGCCCTGCGCCGGTCCGGGCCTATCGGAGGTGCTCCCGCCTCCGAAGAAGGCGTTGAACAGCTCGCTGATCGAGCCGAAGCCCTCGAAGTTGGGAGCGTACCCCCCGGATCTGAGCCCGTCGTGACCGTGGCGGTCATAGGTGGCCCGGCGCTCCGCGTCAGAGAGGATCTCGTACGCCTCGGCCGCCTCCTTGAACTTCTCCTCGGCGTCGGGGTCGTGCGCGTTGACGTCCGGGTGCAGCTCCCGCGCGAGCATGCGAAAGGCTTTCTTGATCTGCTGCTCGGAGGCGTCCCGGCCGACGCCGAGCACCTCATAGGGGTCGCGGGGCATAGCTGTCGACTCAGGTCTCGGCGTAGGTGTCCTCGACGAAGCGGGACAGCTCGTTGGCGGCCTCGCGCACGGTCGCGATCGCGCCCGCGTAGTCCATGCGCACCGGACCGATCAGCGAGACGGTGCCCAGCTTGCGGCGAGCCATCCCGTAGCCGGTCGCCACGAGGGCGAGCGAGTGCATGGCGGGCAACTCGTTCTCGTGGCCGATCCTCACGTAGATGCCCGGCTCCCCGAGCGCCGTGCGCAGCACGCGCAACAGCGCCACGCGGCGCTCGAGCAGGCCGATCAGCTCGTTGACGTTGGTGGCGTCTGCTATCTGCGCGCTCTCGAACAGGCGCGCGGTCCCCTCCACGTAGAGGGCGTCCTCGCCCTCGCGGGCCAGATCGCCGAAGGCGGGTGCGAAGCGCTCCAGGAAGGCGAGCTCGCGCGCGGACAGGCTGGGATCGACCAGACGCTGCTGGAGCATGCGCGCCCCGAGCTCCAGCCCCACCAGACGCTCGTTGAGGTACTCCGCCGCCCACGACACCAGCCCTGCGTCCACCGCGCGCTCGAACGTGGCGAGCATCTTGGAGACGCTCCCCGTCGAGGTGATGATCACCACCAGGACCACCTGCGGCTGCAGGGCCAGCACCTCGATGTGGCGGATGCTCGCCGTGTTCATGGAGGGCGCCGATACCACCGCCAGCAGGTTGGTCATCTGCGACAGCGTCTCCGTCGTCGCGCGCATCGCCTCGTCCAGCTCTGTGCGTATCAGCGACAGCTCCAGCCGCTGACGGGGAACAGGCAGGGGCTGGGTGGCGCTAAGCATGCGATCGACCACGTAGCGATGGCCCGCGTCGGTGGGCACGCGCCCGGCGGACACGTGCGGGTGGGCGAGCAGGCCGTACTCCTCGAGCAGAGACAGTTCGTTGCGCACGGTCGAGGGCCCGCAGTCGAGGTCAGGGTCAGCTGCGATCGAGCGCGAGGCAACGGGCTGCGCGGTGCGCAGGTAGTCATCGACGACCTTGCACAGAATCCGCTCCTGGCGGGAGGTGAGCATCGATCTGATTGTAGGCGCCGCGCCACGGGCGCCACAGGCCTCAGCAGCTAGGACGCGAGCTCCGCCTCGGCGTTGCGGATGATCTGCTTGCCCGCCTGCTCGGCGACCGTGTCGATCAGCACGCTGCCATCGGAGACCTCGCGCACGGTTCCGCTCACCACGACCTCCTGCTCGGGCATACCCATGCCGCGGAACTGGACGGACAGGCGCTTGAGCTGCTCGGGGCCGCCCGCCGCCTCGGTCTGCGCGCGCGCCACCTGCGCCATCGTCCACAGGCCGTGCAGGATCCGTCCCGGCAGCCCCACGGCTCTGGCGAACTCCTCGTCGATATGGATCGGGTTGAAGTCACCTGAGGCGCCCGCGTAGCGCACCGTCAGGAACTTGTCGGGCGTGATCCTCAGCTCGGGGATCTGCTCGCCCGCCTGGAAATCTGCCATCAGGCTCACACTCCTCGGACGATGTTCGTCCAGGTTCCGCGACACACCTGCTCGCCGCGCTGGTTGGTGGAGATCGACTCGAACACGTAGTAGCCGCGCCCATCCCGTTCGGAGATGTCCTTGACGCTGGCCGTGGTGGTGATCTCATCGCCAGCCACCACCGGAGGGCCCCATACGAACTCCTGGCCGCCGTGGACCATCATCGCGAAGTTGAGCTCGATCTCGGGGTCGAAGATCGGCGGACCCACGGACGGCGCGCTGTAGACGACCGCGAACATGGGCGGCGCCACCACGTCGGCGTAGCCCGCCGCGCGTGCGGCATCCACGTCCAGGTGCACGGGGTTGGTCTCACCGACCGCCCGTGCGTACTCCTTGATCTTCTCCCGGCCGACCGCGTACAGCACGGGCTCGTACTTCTTGCCGATCGCTTTGGTGTTGACTGGCATCGCAGAGGCTCCTTGCCGGCGGGCTGGTGTCTGGCTGCCGTGCAGCTGCTGTTGGGACGGCTGTGCGGCTATGCGGCGCGCCAGTCTACGCGGACCGCGCACGGCCGTGCGTCCAGGCTCGGCGGCTCATGCGATGAGCGGCCCTTAAACGCAAAATCCCTTCGGGGCCCCGAAGGCGGGGGCGCTGCGTCGAGCGCCCCCGCCTCTGTCTCGGCCGTGCCGGGAGCGGGCACAGCCTGCCGCCGGGGTCGGTCCTAGAAGACCAGCTCGCCGTCCTCGACACCCGCGCCGACACCGGCCAGCTCGCGGCCATCCGCGCCGTCGCCGTCGCCGTCGCCGCCGGAGCGCCGCTCACCCGGGCTGTCGAGGAACTGGACCGTGTCGAACACACCCACCACAGCCTCGGGCTCGGCCCGATCGCCGCGATAGGGCTCGATCACCAGCCGCACGTAGCGACGGCAACGGCGCTGGAGGCCGCGCACGATCGCAATCGCGATGCCCGAGGCAGCAGCCAACACGACGAACGCTCTCAGCGGCGCGACTCCCGATACCGGCGCCCAGCCCCATATGGCACGAGCGTCGCCACTGAGGCTGCCCAACACGGCACGCGACGACAGGTGCAGCCGGCCGTCGGTCGCATGTCCTCGAAGCAGGCGTCCCGGCCCGCCATCGATGAACCATGCGATCAGCGCAACGCCCCCGAGCGCGGCGACGAGACCGAGCATCCGCCACAGTAGAAAGCGCAGCACCTCCCCTGCTCATCCGACGGGCTGCGGGACGGCGGGACGAAGCGCGCGCCATCAGGCGATTTGAACGATCGCGCCGGCGCACCGGGCGCCGCAGACGCCAGCGTCAGGCGTTCAGCGCGGGCGTGTGGCGCGCTCGACCTGCGCGCCGCGCGCGGTCAGGTGCCACGCATTTGCGGCTCCCTTCTCCTGACCCTCGCCACGGTTCTCGACCAGGTTCAGCCGCGCCAGCCGGTTCAGCAGCTTGGAGATCTGGCCCTGGTCGATGATCCCCGAGCCTTCCGCGATCTCACGATTGCTGGCACCCGGATGCTCCGCGATGACCATCAGCACCCGCACCGTGCGGTAGGTGAGGCGCATGTTGAGCCCTTCGAGCGGGTCCCTGCTCCTGGCCTGCGTCCGCGGCTGCCTGTCCCGCGCGACCTCAGGGGTGGGCCTGCCCAGTTCCCGACTCGCCGCTCTCGAACCGAGATATGGCAGCACGATCATGCTCATCAGCGGACCGAGCAGCTCTGTCAGCGGCTCATCTCCATCCTCGAGCAGGCGGGTGTGGAGCACGGCGAACACACCACCCACGATGCCTTCCGCCGTGACTGCGGGCGGTTCCCGCGTCGTGTGCGTGAGGAAGCGCCCCTGATCGATGACCGTCGCGATCTCATCGAGCACCTGCGCACGACGCTCGAGCACCTTCTCGCCCGCGGCAAGCGCCTCAACGACGCAGAGCTTGGCCAGTCCTGGCTCTTGGTCCATGAACATCAGCAGGCGAGCCAGTGCCGCACGGACGCCCTCGCGCCATGCGCCCTCGCGCTCGTATGCCTCACGCGCGACGAGCGTGGCCTGGGAGAGCGCCTGTTCGAACGCGGCCAGGAAGCAGTCCTCCCGATCGGCAAACACGTCGTAGAAGGTCTTGCGAGAGACCCGGGCCCGGCTGATGACCTGTGCAACGGTCATACGCGAGTAGCCGACATCCTCGACCGCATCCACCGCTGCTGCGAGCATTCGACTGCGTTGAATCTCCGTGACCTGCCCGCGGGGCAGGCCGTTCGGGCCGGGGCGCAGCCGTGAAGTTGCGGCACGTGTCTTGTACATGAACGCCATTTCGTTTCCGCCTAATCCTCGGTTTCCCCAGTATATGAAGGGCCCTTCGGTCCGCCCGGGCCAGCGCGCCCAATCGGAGCGAGCGCGCGGGCAAGCGGCAGACCCGCTGGAACGGGTGGTAAAGACTCATTGGTCTGGACGCTCAAGTCGAGCCGCGTCTCCGACTTTTTCCACTAGTTCGAATGCTCACGCCCGCGTTCGATTGGACAAACAGGGCGAGTAGCCCACCGGCACGATCCTCCGGCAGGGTCCGGACGGAATCGCGCAGGTGCGCCGCGAAGGCTAAAGCAACTGCGGGCTTGCGCCGAAGCGCTAAGCATGTCCAAGTATCGCAGGAGTCTGTGCATCGCCTCGGTGCTGGC
>DAINPC010000095.1:0-8548 GCA_036743695.1 Solirubrobacteraceae bacterium
CGGGCGTGCCGAGGGCCACGGCCGCAGCAGCGACGGTGCGTTGGAGGTTGATCTGCGCGTGCCGGCGGAGTTGGGCGGTCCCGGCGGCGGCACCAACCCAGAGCAGCTGTTCGCAGTCGGATACGCCTCCTGCTTCGAGAGCGCGCTCAGCGTGGTAGCGCGACGCGCCAAGGCGGACGCGGGCGATGTCTCGATCGAGTCCGAGGTCGGGCTCTCACCGGACGGCAAAGGCGGCTTCCAGCTGTCGGTCGCGCTCAACGTGACGCTGCCGGGCGTTGCCGACGTGGACACCGCGGTGGAGCTGGTGCGCGCGGCGCACACCGCCTGTCCCTACTCAAACGCCACGCGCGGAAACATCGAGGTTGCCCTCAGCGCCAACGGCGCACGCGTTTCCTAGCCTCGCGCCGGCCGGCTCAGCGCCCCAGCGTGCGCACGAGCTCGTGGGCGCGCGCGCTGAGGTGCGCAATCAGCTCGCGGACCTGCTCCAGGCCCGCGCGCAGCTCCGCGTCGCCCACCTCCACCGGGAGCATCGAGTCCTGGAGCGTGGCCAGCGTGCGGTCCGCCGAGGCGATCGACTGCACGGCCGCGTCCAGAAAGCCCTTGATGCCATGCGACGGCGCCCCCGGGACCGCCGGGGGGAAGCTGCGGCCGGGGAGCTCGTGGCGCGCGGCGAACTCCGCGTGCGTACGACGGGCACGCCCGTAGGCGCTCTGCACAGGGCCGAACAGCTCCCGCTCCAGGCGGTCCGCGTTGCTTTCGTCCAGCAGCTCGTATGCCTCGCTCAGCGACGCCAGCGCCGCCCCGAGCGCCTCCGCGGCCTCGGCGACGGAGTCGAGCATCTGTTTCCTGGCGTCTGCCGTCGTATAGGCCACGACCGGCCAGGTTAGTCCACCCACCGCAGCCGCACGCCGCGTGCATCCGCGCGCCCAGATCAGAGCCCGCCCGCCATCAGCCGGCGCTATTGCGGCTCTTGCGCCAGCACGAGGGCACGCTCCAGCACCGCGTCGATCATCGGCTCGGTGAGCCTGGCCGTGAACGTGTTCTGCTGGCTCGGGTGGTAGCAGCCGATCAGCGTGTAGCGCTCGCCGCTCAGCTCCGCGCCATGAGCGAACCGTGGGCGCGGCCTCGGCGGAGCGCTGCCCGCGCAGGCGAGCTGCGCCCTCAGCCGCAGGGCCGCGTCCCAGGCGAATGCCCCGAGGCAGACGATCACCCGCACCGCGCCCAGCAGACCCATCTCGCGCACGCTCCACTGCAGACACTGCTCGCGCTCGGCCGGGCTCGGGCGGTTGGCAGGCGGTGCGCAGCGGACCGCCGCCGTGACCCACGCGTCGCGCAGAGTGAGACCGTCCTCGCGGCTCTGCGACAGCGGCTGGTTGGCCAGCCCGCAACGCCACAGCGCCGCGTACAGGAAGTCCCCCGAGCGGTCACCCGTGAACATGCGCCCGGTGCGGTTGGCCCCGTGCGCCGCCGGGGCGAGACCGAGCAGCAGCAGCCGCGCCTCGGGATCGCCGAAGCCGGGGACCGGGCGCCCCCAGTACTCCTGCGCCGCGTACGCCGCGCGACGCTCGCGCGCAACCTGCTCGCGCCAGCTGACAAGTCGCGGGCAGCGCCTGCACCCGGCGATCTGCGCGGCGAGACGCTCCAGCTGGTTGGCGCTTTGCGATTGCACAGTGCAGTAGTACCATCGGCCGTCAGATGCCGATGTGGCTGTGGATCGTGTTCTTCGCCGTGCTGATCAAGCTTCCGATCGCCGCGCTGATGCTGTGGATCCCGTTTCGCTACGACGAGTCCATGCGTGAGCCCGACGCCTCGGACTCATCCGACGAGGACGGGGGCTCGCGCGCGCTCCCGGGCGGACCGCTCGATCCTCACCCCCGTGCGCCCACGCCCCGCAAGCCGCGTCGCGGACCGCACGGCTCCCCCTCCCCCTCGCCGCCCGCGCGCGTGCGTGCGTCTGTGGGGCGCCGCCGACACGCTCGCGTCTGAGCCCGGCGCCCGCCTCTTCGGCAGGGCCGCCAACGCTGGCGCGCGCGCCCGGCGCGCTACCGGTTGCGCTTGCGCTGCCGGCGCGCGGCCTTGGCTTTGGCGCGCCGCTTGCGCAGCGCAACCGCCGCGTCGTGCCCGGAGCGCGCCTCGAGGAGGTCATCCTCCCCCGCCGGCGCCACCCTGCGGGCGTCGCGGACGATCACGAAGGCGATCCCGCACAGCACCACCACCGCCGCCCCCAGCGCCAGCAGGATGACCGATTTGGAGTTGGACGCCGTGGTGGTGGTCGAGGTGGTCGCCGTGGTGGCGGTCGTGTGCGTCGTTTCCGGCTGCCCTTCGGTCAGTTCGTTGAACGATTTGCCTTCCACCGACGCGGCCACGGCTGTCGGGGCGCCTGCGCCGGCGAGCGCCGGCAGCATCGACAGGCACAGCGAGCACGCCACTGCGCGCAGGAGCGAGGAGGCGGAACGGGTACGGCTCGGCACGCGGCGAGCATACCGGCTGGGCGGCGGCGCGATGAAGACACGGACGGCCGCGCACGGGCTCCCGCGCGGCGAGGTCCCAAACCGTAGAATGGCGGCGCATGGCTCCCAAACAACGCCAGGTCCGGATGGAGCAGCGTGGAGGCCTCGAGGCCATCCAGGCGCTCGAGCAGCGCTCCGATGAGGAGCTCGAGGGCGAGACCAAATACAAGGCCGCCGCGATGGCCATCCTCGGCGCGCGCGCGTCCGAGCGCTTCGACGCGGAGGCCGCCCGCGCCTACTTCCAGCGCGCCATCGCCGCCGCCCGCCCGCAGGAGCGGATGCAGATCCGGCGCATGGCCGACGCCTCGTTGGCGCTGGCGGAACGGCGCGCGGGCGACCTCAAGAGCGCTGTCGAGCGTCTCGGACAGGCGCCCCCGAGCGGCAGGCAGCTGCTCGCGCTGCGCGCCATGGGCCTGCTGGTCCCCCCCGCCTCAGCCGGGATCCTCGCGCGGATGCGCGGGATCGCGCTGGTCATCGTCGTGATCATCGTGTTTCTCGCTGTCGGCCTTGGGCTCGTCGAGCTGGTCTCGCTGCCCTTCGGCGGGATCGGGCTGGCGCCCGGAATCCTGCTCGGCCTGTTCGTGGTCATCGCCGCGCTGGTGATCATGGCCGCGATCGGCCGGCGCCGACGCAACCGCGCCCGAGACGCCTCGGCCGCCTGAGCGCGGACCCCGGCGCGGGCCCCCGCTCGTGCGCCGCCTGCACACTAGGCTTGCGTGGTGCCCGCCGCCGTCTGCCTGATCGTCAACCCCGCCGCCGGCGGCGGCAAGGCCGGGCGCCTGGCGCCGGCCGTCGAGCAGGCGCTGCGCGGCCACGGGCTAGCGGTGCGACGCGAGGACACGCGCGATCTCGACCACGCCCGCGAGCTCGGACGCCACGCCGCACAGGCGGGCGAGACGGTCGTGGCCCTCAGCGGCGACGGCATGCTCGGCGTCCTCGCGGACGCCCTGCGCGAGGTTCCCGGGGCGCTGCTGGGGGTTCTCCCCGGCGGGCGCGGTAACGACCTGGCGCGGGTGCTGGGGATAGGAGATGACGCTGTGGCCGCCTGCGCCACGATCGCGCACGGCGCGCAACGGCCGATCGATCTCGGCGTGGTCGCCGCCGCCGGCGCCGATGCGGGCGCGGCGAGGGCGTTCGTGGGGATCGCCTCCGCGGGCTTCGACAGCGACGCCAACCGCATCGCCAACGAGGCGCCCGCATGGCTCGGCGGGCAGGTCTACGCCTACGGCGCGCTGCGCGCGCTGATGTCCTGGCGTCCGGCGCGCTTTGAGATCGAGCTCGACCCGCCCGGCGAGTGGCACACGTTCACCGGCTACTCGATCGCCGCCGCCAACTCCAAGGCATACGGCGGCGGCATGCGCCTCGCCCCCGACGCGCTGCTCGACGACGGGCTGCTGGAGGTGGTGGCGATCGAAGCCGTCAGCAGGCTGCGCTTCCTGGCGAACCTGCCCAAGGTGTTCGCGGGCACCCACGTGCAGCTGCCCTCCGTGCGCGTGTTCCGCGCCGCCGAGGTGGCCATCAGCGCCGATCGCCCGTTCACCATGTACGCCGACGGCGACCCGATCGGAGATCTGCCGCTGCGCGTGCGCGCCGTGCGCGGCGCCGTCACCATGCTCGTGCCCGCCGACGCCCCCGATCCGCCCTTCGGCGCGCCATCCCCTCCCCTCCCCACCGACGCCGCGGCGCCGCAGCAGACCGGCACGCCCGCTGCGGGAGCCTGATGGCGCAGGCGATGGCCGTCAAGCTCGCGCTGGCGCGGACCGTGGGCACGCTCTCGCGCCTGCGCGGGGGCGGCGCCACCAGCGCACCCGGCAGGGTCCTGATGCGCCTGGAGCCGCACGCCATCGCCAGCCTGGGAGCGCGCCTGAGCCGCGGCAGCGTGCTGGTCTCCGCGACCAACGGCAAGACCACCACCGCGACCATGGCTGCGGGCATCCTCCAGAGCGCCGGCGTCGAGCTCGTGCACAACCAGGCGGGGGCCAACATGGCGGGCGGGATCGCCACCACGCTGCTCGCCGCCGCGCGCCCGCACGGAGCGATCTCAGGCGAGCTGGGACTGTTCGAGGTGGACGAGCTGTGGCTGGCCCAGCTGGCGCGCGAGCTGCGCCCGCGCGCGATCCTGCTGGGCAACCTGTTCCGCGACCAGCTCGACCGCTACGGCGAGCTGGACACGATCGCCGCGAGCTGGGAGCGGGAGCTGCGCCAGGGCAGCGCCAGGCTGGTGCTGAACGCCGACGACCCGCTGATCGCCGATCTCGGACGCGACCGGCCGGACGCCCTCTACTTCGGGCTGGAGGACGACTCGCTGGCGCTGGCGGGCATGGCGCACGCGGCCGACGCCAAGCACTGCCGTCGCTGCGGAGCCCCCTACGTCTTCGACGCCATCTACCTCGGGCACCTCGGCCACTACCACTGCCCCAGCTGCGGACGGTCGCGCCCAGAGCCCGCCGTGACCGCCACCGACGTGCGACTCGAAGGCGTGCGCTCGGCCCGCTTCGTGCTGCACACCCCCGCCGGCCATGGCGAGGTCTCACTGGCGCTCCCCGGTCTCTACAACGTCTACAACGCCCTGGCCGCCGCCGCGCTCGCCACCGCCCTGGAGGTCCCGCTGGAGCAGATCCTCGCCGGGCTGTCCGCCACCAAGGCCGCGTTCGGGCGCGCGGAGAGCGTGACCGTGAACGTCCCCAGCTCCGCCGCGGGTCGCGGCGGCGGGGGGCGCGAGCTGCGCATCATGCTCGTCAAGAACCCCGCCGGGGCCAACGAGGTGCTGCGCACGCTAGCCCTGGAGCCCGGCGAGCACGACCTGCTGGGCGTCCTCAACGACCAGATCGCCGACGGCCGCGACGTGTCCTGGATCTGGGACGCCGACTTCGAGCTGCTGGCCGGCCGCGTGCGCCACGCCACCTGCGCGGGCAGCCGCGCCGCGGACCTGGCCGCACGGCTGAAGTACGCCGGGATCGACCCCGCCCGCATCCACGTCCAGGGCGATCTCGCCGCCGCGTTGGACGCGGCCGCCGCCGAGCGTCCCGACGTGGACGCGCCGCTGTATGCGCTGCCCACCTACACCGCCATGCTCGCCCTGCGCGAGCTGCTGGTGGCCCGAGGCGAGGCGAGCAGCGCATGGTCCTAGCCGGCGCGCGAGCGAACGAGGCGCGGCGCACACGAGAGGTGCTCTGGCACGACCTGGAGTGCGGCGCCTACCGCGCCGACCTGCCGCTGTGGCGGGAGCTGGCCGAACAGGCGCGCCAGCGCGCCACGGGTGCGCGGATCCTGGACGTGGGCGCGGGCACAGGGCGCGTGACGCTGGAGCTGGCGCGTGCGGGACACCACGTGACGGCGCTGGACCTCGACCCCGATCTGCTGGGCGCGCTGAGCGAGCGCGACGGCGGGGCGCACGTGGAGACGGTGTGCGCGGACGCCCGCACGTTCGAGCTCGCGCGCCAGGACTTCGCCCTGTGCCTGGCACCGATGCAGACCGTCCAGCTGCTCGGCGGCGCCGCCGAGCGGATCGACTTCCTGCGGCGCGCGCGCGCCCACCTGCGCCCCGGCGGGCTGCTGGCTTGCGCGATCGCCACCGAGCTGGAGCCGTTCGACTGCGTGGACGGCGGTCCTGGCCCCTCGCCGGAGACGGCGCGGGTGGACGGCACGCTGTACGTCAGCCGCGCGGTGCGCGTACAGCTCGGCAGGCGCACCGTCCGGATCGAGCGCGAGCGCAGCGTCCTGGCAGCCGACCGCGCCGCCGCCGGCGGGGAGCGTTCACGCGAGCGCAACGTGGTCGAGCTGGAGCGCCTCAGCGCATCGCAGCTGCGCCGCGAGGGACGCCAGGCGGGCCTGAGCGCGGCGGGCACCCGCACGATCGCCGCCACCGAGGAGCACGTGGGCAGCGTGGCGGTGATGTTCAGTGCCTGACAACGTGCCCGCCGCCGCGGGCTCCCCCACGCTGCGCGTGTGCGCGCTGTACCCGGACCTGATGAACATCTACGCCGACCGGGGCAACCTGCTCGTGCTGGAACGCCGCTGCGCGTGGCGCGGGATCGGCTTCCAGCTGTCCGCCAGCGGGCTGGGCGAGCCGCTGGACGGCGCCGCGCACGACCTGTTCTACATCGGCGGCGGGCAGGACCGCGACCAGCGCCTGTGCGCGGAGGACCTGATCGAGACCAAGAGCGCCCCCCTGCACGCGGCCGCCGCACACGGGGCGGTGGTGCTCGGCGTGTGCGGCGGCTACCAGCTGCTGGGGCACTCCTACACGCTCGGCGCAGAGGCGATCCCCGGCGTCGGGCTGCTGGACGTGCGCACCGTCCGCGAGGATGGACCGCGCCTGATCGGCAACGTCGCCATCGAGGTCGCGCTCGACGGGGTCGACCCCGGGGACGGCTCCGGGGAGCGCCCCTGGAGTGCGCCTGCGACCGCCGCCGGGCAGGGCGGCGCTCGCCGCGTGCTGGCGGGCTTTGAGAACCACGGCGGGCGGACCCGGCTGGGCGCGGGCCAGCAGCCGCTCGGGCGCGTGCTGCACGGTCACGGCAACGACGGTCGCAGCGGCATGGAGGGCGCCCGCAGCGCCAACACCATCGGCACCTACCTGCACGGCCCGCTGCTGCCCAAGAACGCGTGGTTCGCCGACTGGCTGATCGCCCGCGCGCTCGGCCTCACGCCGCAGGAGCTCGCGCCGCTCGACGACCGGCTGGAGGACGAGGCGCACCTGAGCGCCCGGCGCGCCGCCGGCGTGTAGATCCGACCCGCGCGGGCACATCCCGCAAACTCCACTCTCGCCCGCCGAGCGCCCGCCGCGCGTCTCATACGATCGCGCCATGGAGCTCTCCGAGTACCAGCGCCTCTCGCGCCGCACCGCCGAGTACCCGCGGGAGGCGTGGTTGGCCTATCCCGCGCTGGGGCTGGCGGGCGAGGCGGGCGAGGTGGCCGAGCACGCCAAGAAGGCCATCCGCGACGACGGCGGCGAGGTCACCGGAGAGCGCCGCGCGGCGATGTCCAAGGAGCTGGGCGACGTGCTCTGGTATGTGGCCCAGCTGGCCAGCGAGCTCGGCCTGGACCTGGAGGAGATCGCGCGGGGCAACCTTGAGAAGCTGCTATCGCGCCAGCAGCGCGGCATGCTGTCGGGCAGCGGCGACGAGCGCTGAGCGCGACGCTCAGGAGGCAACGGCGAAGCGCGCGAAGCGCTCAGCCAGCCGGGCGGGCACGAGCGCGCGCACGCGCACTCCCTCGGCGGTGTCCTCGCGGGTGACATCGCCCGCCAGGTCGTGCAGCTCCGCCAGGCTGCCGCCGTCCGCGTAGGGAACCAGCAGCTCCACCCGGCGCAGCGTGTGCGCCAGCTCGCGCTCGATGCGCTCGCCCAGCTCCTCCAGGCCCTCGCCGCTGACGCCGCTGAGCATCACCGCGTCGGGATGGCGCAGGCGCAGCTCCTGGCGCTCTGAGCTGTCGAGCAGGTCGATCTTGTTCAGCACCAGCAGCCGCGGGCGCTCGCCCGCGCCGATCTCCTCGAGCGTCTGCTCCACCGAGCGCTTCATCAGCAGCGACTGCGCCTCCGGCGCGGATGCATCGAGGACGTGCGCCAGCAGCTCCGCGCGGCGGGTCTCCTCGAGCGTCGCCGCGAACGCGTCCACCAGCTGGTGGGGCAGCTTGCTGATGAAGCCCACGGTGTCCGTCAGCAGGTAGGGCCGCCCGCCCAGGCGCAGCGTGCGCGTGGTCGGGTCGAGCGTGTGGAACAGGCGGTCGCGCACGCCCACCTCCGAGCCGGTCAGGGCGTTGAGCAGCGTGGACTTGCCCGCGTTGGTGTAGCCGACCAGCGCGATCGTCGGCAGCGCCGCGCGCTCGCGCTCCGCGCGCTGGACCGCGCGCGTGCCCTTGACGTGCTCCAGACGGCGGCGCAGCGTCGAGATGCGGTCGCGCGCCAGCCGCCGATCGGTCTCGATCTGGGTCTCCCCCGGCCCCCTCGTGCCGATGCCGCCTCCGAGGCGCTCGAGGTGGCTCCACAGGCCGCGCATGCGCGCGAGGTTGTATTCCAGCTGCGCCAGCTCGACCTG
>DAINPC010000096.1:0-7089 GCA_036743695.1 Solirubrobacteraceae bacterium
GATCAACGAGCTGCTCAAGCAGATCATCGATTCCGCCACCGAGCCGTGGGGCGTGAACGTCGTGAAGGTCGAGACCAAGGACATCGACCTCCCTGACACGATGAAGCGCGCGATGGCCCGTCAAGCCGAGGCCGAGCGCGAGCGTCGCGCAAAGGTGATCGCGGCGGAGGGCGAGTTCCAGGCGGCCGAGCGTCTCTCTCAGGCCGCCGGCGTGATCGCGCGCGAGCCCGGGACCCTCACGCTTCGAACGCTGCAGACGCTCGCCGAGGTTGCCACCGAGCACAACTCCACAATCGTGCTGCCGATCCCCATCGACATCCTCGATGCCATGCGACAGCGCGTCGCCTTGGCGACTCCGCTCGGCGGGCAGACGGCGCCCGTGGAGCGCGAGTGAGCGGGCTCTTGAGGTCGGCTCCACCCGACACGGCGCCCGCCGGAGTGGGCTGAGTCGTGGCCGCGCCGCTGGCGCTTCCGCTTGGCGAGAGCGCGGTCATCGAGGCGGTGCGCCTCGATGCGCGGCCCCTGCGGGGCGGTGACTCGGACTATGACGCGCTGCTGGAGATGGTGGGCGACGCGCGCCTCGTGCTGCTGGGCGAGGCGAGCCACGGGACGCATGAGTTCTACCGGGAGCGCGCGCGGATCACCAAGCGCCTGATCGGAGAGCTCGGGTTCGCGGCTGTGGCCGTGGAGGGCGACTGGCCGGACGCCGATCGCGTCAGCCGCTACGTGCAGGGCGCCGGCGAGGATGGCGACGCCGAGGAGGCCCTGCGCGGCTTTCGCCGCTTTCCGACCTGGATGTGGCGAAACGCCGAGGTGCTGGACTTCGTCGGCTGGCTGCGCGCCCACAACGAATCGCTCCCGTCGGATCAGGCGGGCGTGGGCTTCTATGGCCTGGACCTCTACAGCCTGAACGCGTCGATGGAGGCTGTGGTCGCCTACCTCGACGAGGTGGACCCGGGTGCCGCGGCGCGGGCACGTGAGCGCTACGAGTGCCTGCATCCGTTCGCCCAGGACAGCTCCGGCTACGGGCAGGCTGTGCTGCTCGGCGCCAGCGAGCCGTGCCGCAGGCGTGTGCTTGAGCAGCTCGTCGAGCTGCGCCGCCACGCCGGCGACTACCTTCGCACGGACGGGCTGCCTGCTGAGGACAGCTACTTCCTGGCCGAGCAGAACGCCACGGTCGTGGCCGATGCCGAGGAGTACTACCGCACGATGTTCGGCGGTCCCGCCCCCTCCTGGAACCTGCGCGACCGCCACATGGCCGACACGCTAGACCGCCTGCAGGTCCACCTCGCGCGCCACGGCGGCGAGGGCAGGATCGTGGTGTGGGAGCACAACTCGCACGTCGGCGACGCCCGCTCGACGGAGATGACCCAGCGCGGTGAGCTGAACCTGGGTCAACTGGTGCGCGAGCGCCACGGCCGCGACACGGTGCTCGTAGGCTTCACCACCAACACGGGCACGGTCACCGCCGCCTCGGAGTGGGGCGGGGAGGCCGAGCGCAAGCGTGTGCGCCCAGCGCTGGCGGACAGCTATGAGGCGCTTCTGCACGCGACCGGCATCCCCGCGTTCCTGCTGTGCCCGCTTGGCTCCAGCAGCAGCGGTCGCGCATTGCGCGAGCCGCGGTTGCAGCGCGCCATCGGGGTCATCTACCGGCCCGAGAGCGAACGTGCCAGCCACTGGTTCGCCGCCTGCGTCTCCCAGCAGTTCGATGCGCTCGTGCACATCGATGTGACCCGCGCGGTAGAGCCGCTCGAGCGCACCGGTGAGTGGGAGCTGGGAGAGCCACCCGAGACCTACCCGACATCGCTCTGACCGGCTCCGTGCGCTGCGCGTGAGTGTCCGGCTGACCGACCCCGTCGCGTGAGAGCTCCCGAACCTATCTAGAGGGCTCTGCCCGCTTCAGTCCGGCTTGTGCTCCTCGTCGGCCTCGCCGTCCACGTGGTCTGCCGCCTCCTCCGCGGGCGCCGCGTCGTGCATGATGCGCGACGGCGTGTGCTCGTCGCCGTGTGACGCGTGCTCGATCAGTTCCGCCTCGGCGAGCTCAAAGCCCTCTGACTCGCCTCCTCCCGACTCCTCCACGGCGCGGCGCTCTTCGCGACGGCGCACATCGAGATCGCGAGCGGGATCGTAAGACTCGGAGTCGTCCATGCGTCAAGACTACTCCGCGTCGGGCAGCTGCCGCCCGCCGGCTAGGCGTGCAGCTGCGCACGTGCGCTGTCTATGAGCGTGGCGCCAGCCTTGAGATCGCTGAGCGCGGCCAGCATGGCGTCCAGCTCGCAGTCCACCTTGTCCGGCCAGTCCTTCTGCGGGTGGTCGTCCAGCGTCTTCAGGCCGTTGCCCGTGATGATCGCCACCACGGTCTCGTCGGGGCTGAAGCGCCCCGCCGCCGCCAGTTTCTCCAGTACCGCGATCGTGGTGCCACCCGCCGGCTCCGTCAGCAGGCCCTCCGTGGCTGCCAGCAGGTCTATGCCCGCGAAGATCTCCGGGTCGCTGGCGAAGCCGCCCGTGCCGCCGCGTTTGAGCACCGCGTCGATCACCAGGTAGCCGTCGCCGGGCGCGCCTATGGCCAGCGAGTGCGCAGCCGTCTCCGGGGTGACCGGGCGGACCTCCGCCTCCTCCGCCACGATCGCCGTGGCAATCGGGTTGCAGCCGCTCGGCTGGGCGATGTGGATGCGAGTGGAGTCGGTCTCCGAGAGGCCCAGCAGCTGCAGCTCGCACAGGCCCTTGTGCAGGCGCGAGGACAGCGTGCCGCCCGCGGCCGCCGTCACGACGTGATCGGGAGCCTGCCAGTCCAGCTGCTCCACGATCTCAAACGCCGCCGTCTTGGCGCCCTCTGCATAGAACGGGCGGAGGGTGATGTTGGCGAAGTCCATGCCCGTGGCCTGCGCCACTTCCTTGCAGCGGCGGTTCGCCTCGTCGTAGTTGCCCTCGACCTGGCAGACCTTCGCGCCCAGCGCCATGCAAGCCCGCGCCTTGGTGTCCTCCAGGCGGTTGGGGTAGAACACGTACGCGGCCACGCCCGCCTTGGCCGCCATCGACGCCACTGCCGTGCCCACGTTGCCCGTGGACACGCAGCCGATCTCCGTCTTGCCGCGCTCCAGCAGGCGCGCAACCGACATGGACACCACGCGATCCTTGTAGGAGAGGCTGGGGCGCGAGGTGGAGTCGTCCTTGAGGAACAGGTTGCCCAGGCCTAGCTCCGCGCCCAGCCGGTCCGCGCGGATCAGCGGCGTGTAGCCCGAGTGCAGTCCCACGCGAGCCTGCGCCGATGCGTCCACGATCGGCAGCAGCTCCTCGAAGTGCCAGATGTTCTGCGGGCGCTCGGAGACGGGCACATCCCTGAAGTGGCGGGCGGCCAGCTCGTAGTCATAGACCACGTCCAGGCCCTTGCCGCAATCCGGGCACGCGAAGATGGTGTCCTGGAGCGGATAGTGCTTGTCGCAGCGGTGGCAGGCCAGCCCGGTCGCGCACGAGCGCGTCCGCTGACTTGACCCCGGGGGGCTTTGGGCTGTCTGTGTGCTCATGCGGGTACCCCGAACGATACGCCCGGCCACGGCGTTTGTGCGCTGTGCTCGTCATGGCCGAGGGCGATCCAGAGCTCCTCGGCGATGTGCGGAGCGAGCGGGCCGAGTATCTGGGCGAGCAGCGCCAGCGCCTCGAGCAGGGCATCCCGGTTGGCGCCGGTGAGCTCGCCGTCCCGCGCGGCAACGCGTTTGTCGAAGTCCTTGATCCGGTCGAAGAGGCGCATCACGTTGCGCACGGCGCTGTGCATCTCCAGGCTCTCCATGTCCTCGGTGGTCCTCTTGACCGCGTTCTCGCACCACTGCGAGAGTTTCAGCCTGAGGTGCTCGGTGGTGTCTCTCACCTGCCAGCCGTCGCCTGCGGGGCGCCCGTCGGAATCGGCGGGAGCGTCGGCGATCTTCCGCTGCGAGTACTCCCACACCTGCGTCAGGAACCGGTGGCAGCGCAGCACAGCGGAGTCGCTCCAGTTCAGCGACCGCTGCGGGCGGGCGGCGTAGAGCACAGCCAGGCGCACCGTGTCCGCGCCGTACTTCTCGATCAGCTCGTCCGGATCGACCACGTTGCCCAGGTGCTTGCTCATCTTGCGCCCGTCGCGGATGACCATCTCGTGGAACAGGCAGCCCGCGAACGGCTCGCCGTCGGTGAGGAACGCCAGCGGTCCGATGTCGCGCAGCGCCTTGGTGACGATTCGCTGGTCGAACACGAAGTTGCCGCTGTCCGAGCCCGCCACCAGGCGCTCCGAGGGCAGCCAGTGGCGCAGGTCCGCCAGCGCGAGGATGTCCTCCAGGGGATCCTCGCGCGCCTCCGGGGGAACGCACGCGGGGAGCCACAGCCACAAGGCGTCGAAGTGGCAGTCCAGCGTGTCCGTCTCGCGCCGCGCCGGAGCGCCGCACGTGGGGCAGCTCGTCTGCACGAACTCCTCCAGCTCGGCCAGCGGGTTGCCCGCGCCCGTGGGCGTGATGTCCAGCGGCAGCACCACCGGCAGCTGCTCGCGCGGCACCGGCACCACCCCGCACGCCTCGCAGTAGACGATCGGGATCGGTGTGCCCCACGAGCGCTGGCGGGAGATCGTGAAGTCGAACGCCCGATAGCGCACCGCCGCCCGCGCGCCCGGCGCGCCAGCCTCGACGGAGCCGTTCTGGCGAGCCCCAAGGGACCCCGCCGGGGCGGCAGAGACCTCGTTCTCATCAGGCGCGCGCTCCGGCAGCTCGATCCCCACGCGGCGGGCGATCACCTCGTCCGTGCGGTCGCGCGAGGGAACGCCCAGGACGGCCGTCACGCCGAAGCGCGAGTCCACCACCGGGGAGACCAGGACCGGCAGCGCGCTCCCCCCCGGGCCGAGCACCACCCGCCCCGTGTCTATCACCGGCACCGTCTCAGCCTCGCGCGAGCTGCGCTCCCACCCGCCCGAGCGCAGCTTCAGGAGCTGCTCCATCACCGCCGGGTCCGCCGCCCACAGCTCAGCGTCCGGATGGCGGGCGGACATCAGCACGAAGCGCGCCTGCGCCAACGCGTCCGGGTGGGGGGTGAACACCGTCAGCGTCTCCCGCTCCGGTGAGCTCAGCTCCAGCTCCACGCCGTCCATGCGGCCCAGCACTATCTGCTGGGAGGCCAGCGAGACCTCGTCCCAGATGCCGCCAGCCGCCAGCTCGTGCAGGCGTGCGTCGTTCTCCTCCAGGTAGGCGCTGATCCGCAGATACCACTGAGGAAGCTCGATCAGCCTGACAGGGCCGTGACAGCGCCAGCAGGTGCCGCCCGGCTCCACCTGGATCGACGCCAGCGTCGTTTCGCAGTGCTCACACCAGTCCACAGTGCCCGTCCCGCGGTAGATCAGCCCCGCGTCCAGCAGCGTCAGGAACAGCCACTGAGACCAGCGGTACATGACAGCGTCCGAGCTCAGGAACGAGCGCTCCCAGTCGAAGGAGAAGCCCAGGCGCTGCAGCTGCCCCGTCATGTGCGTGGCGCAGCGGTTGACCCAGTCGCTCGGCGGCTCGCCGCCCGCGATCGCGCCCAGCTCCGCCGGCAGGCCGAACGCGTCAAAGCCGAACGCGAACAGCACCGCCTCGCCGCGGGCCCTGCGGAAGCGCGCGTACGCGTCGCCGACGGAGTAGCTGCGCACGTGGCCGATGTGCACGTTCCCCGACGTGAACGGCGCGGAGGGCTTGATGTAGAGGTGCGACTGGTCCTCCGCCAGCGGCGGTGTCCTGAACGCGTCGCGCTGCCGCCAGGCAGCCTGGCGACGGGCCTCGAGGGCATGCGGGTCATACCGGGTCTTGGCCCCGTCGCTCATAGCAATCGAGCATATCCAAGGCCCCTGCCACCGGTGTGACGATTGCTATGCTCAGCGTCACTTGGCTGCCGTCCTCGACAAGGCCTTCGCGGCGCTCCGCCGCTCCCACTTTGGCCCCGCCGAGCGCGGGGTCTCTTCGTCCGCGGCGACTGCGAGGATGTGAGCATGGAGATTGAGATCGGACGTGGCAAGAAGGGCCGTCGCGCATACGGATTCGACGACATCGCGATCGTGCCCTCCAGGCGCACGCGCGACCCCGACGACATCGACATCTCCTGGAAGCTCGGGCCCTACCAGTTCGACCTGCCGATGCTCGCCTCCGCCATGGACGGCGTGGTCTCGCCGGAGACCGCCGGGATCATCGGCCGCCTAGGCGGGCTGGCCGTGCTCAACCTCGAGGGGATCTTCACCCGCTACGAGGACGCCGACGAGCAGCTCGAGCGCATCTCAGCGCTCCCCAAGGATCTCGCCACACGTGAGATGCAGGAGATCTACCGCGAGCCCGTCAAGCCGGAGCTGATCGCACAGCGGATCCGCGAGATCAAGGAGCAGAAGGTCGTCGTCGCCGCCTCGCTCACCCCGCAGCGGGTCCTCGCCTATCACGAGATCGCGCTCGAGGCCGGGCTGGACGTGCTCGTGATCCAGGGCACGGTCGTCTCCGGCGAACATGTCTCCACCGTCTCCGAGCCCCTGAACCTCAAGGAGTTCATCCCCTCGCTGGACGTTCCCGTGGTCGTGGGCGGCTGCGCCTCCTACCACACGGGCCTGCACCTAATGCGCACCGGCGCCGCCGGCGTGCTCGTCGGCGTGGGTCCCGGCGCTGCGTGCACCACGCGCGGAGTGCTCGGCATCGGCGTGCCCCAGGCCACCGCCATCGCGGACGTGGCCCATGCCCGCTCCACCCACATGCTGGAGACGGGCGAGTACAGCCAGGTGATCGCCGACGGCGGCATGCGCAACGGCGGCGACCTGTCCAAGGCGATCGCGCTGGGAGCCGACGCAGTGATGATCGGCTCGCCGCTCGCACGCGGCTACGAGGCGCCCGGCCGCGGCTTCCACTGGGGCATGGCCACCTTCCATCCCACGCTGCCCCGCGGCGCCCGGGTGGCGACCACGCAGAACGGCACGCTGGAGGAGATCCTGGTGGGTCCCGCCCGCGAGAACGACGGCACCTTCAACCTGTTCGGCGGCCTGCGCACCTCGATGGCCACCTGCGGGCACAAGGACCTGGCGGAGTTCAACCGCGCGGAGGTCGTGGTGGCGCCGTCGCTGCAAAC
>DAINPC010000096.1:7189-8453 GCA_036743695.1 Solirubrobacteraceae bacterium
GTCCTCGACTACGGTGGCCAGTACTCCCAGCTGATCGCCCGCAGGGTGCGCGATTGCGGGGTGTTCAGCGAGCTGCTGCCCCATCACGTGCCGCTGGAGGAGATCGCCAGGCGCAAACCACGAGGGATCATCCTGTCTGGCGGGCCCGCATCGGTGTATGCGGACGGCGCCCCGCCGCTGGACCGCGGCCTGCTGGAGCTGGGCGTCCCGGTGATGGGCATCTGCTACGGCATGCAGCTGCTGGTCCACACGCTGGGCGGCCGGGTGAAGCAGGCGGAGGTGGGGGAGTTCGGCCGCTCGGAGCTGCTCGTCTCCGACTCGGGGGTGCTGCTGAGGGGAATGCCCCGCGAACAGACCTGCTGGATGTCCCACCGCGACACCGTCTACGAGGCGCCTCCGGGCTTCACGGCGCTGGCATCCTCCAGCGGCTCGCCCGTGGCGGCCGTGGAGCACGCGGAGCGGGGGATCTACGGGATCCAGTTTCACCCGGAGGTCGTCCACACGCCCTACGGGCAGGAGATCCTCACGCGGTTCCTGACGGAGGTGTGTGGCTGCGAGCCCACCTGGTCGGCGGCGTCGATCGTCGAGGAGCAGGTGCGCCGGATCCGCGAGCAGATCGGCAGCGCGAGCGTGATCTGCGGACTGTCCGGCGGCGTGGACTCATCGGTGGCCGCGCTGCTGGTGCACCGGGCGGTGGGCGAGCAGCTGACGTGCGTGTTCGTGGACCACGGGCTCATGCGCAAGGACGAGGGCGAGCAGGTGGTCAAGACCTTCCGCGACACCTTCAAGGTGCCGCTGGTGGCCGTCGATGCGGAGACGCGCTTCCTGGACAAGCTCAAGGGCGTGACCGAGCCGGAGGCCAAGCGCAAGGCCATCGGCGCGGAGTTCATCCGGGTCTTCGAGGAGGAGGCAGCCAAGCTGGCGAGCGCCAGCGGCGGCGAGCGGGCGGGCGGGATTCGATTCCTGGTCCAGGGGACCCTCTACTCCGACGTGATCGAGTCGGGCGGCGGGACGGGCGCGGCGACGATCAAGTCCCACCACAACGTGGGCGGCCTGCCCGACGACCTCCAGTTCGAGCTGGTGGAGCCGCTGCGGGCGCTGTTCAAGGACGAGGTGCGCGCCGTGGGCGCCGAGCTGGGGCTGCCCGAGCGGCTGGTCTGGCGCCAGCCCTTCCCCGGGCCGGGCCTGGCCATCCGCGTGGTGGGCGGCGAAGCGACCAAGGAGCGCCTGGACGTGCTGCGCGAGGCCGACCACATCCTGCAGG
>DAINPC010000097.1:0-8391 GCA_036743695.1 Solirubrobacteraceae bacterium
CTCCACCGCCGACGGCGTGCACATCGCCGCGATGGGGAGCGTCTGGCAGGCGCTCGCCTACGGCTTCGCGGGTGCGCGACCGCGCGTCGAGCTGCTTGAGCTCGACCCGCGGCTTCCCGGCGGCTGGGACCTGCTGGAGCTCAGGCTGCGCTTTCAGGCGGCGAGGCTTCGCGTGCGGGTGACGGCGAACGCGATCGAGCTGACCAGCGACCAGCCGGCACGGGTGAGCATCGCCGGCGCGGAACCGGTGACCGTCGGGCCAGACGGGTACAGCTGCGAGCTGCTCTGAATGTCAACGCCGCCGTGTTCGCCATCACGTGGTCTCCTCGCCCACCCACTGCCCCCGGCGCATCACGCGCCGGATCGCGCCCGCCGGGTCGAGGAGCGTGAGGTCGGCGGGCGCCCCGGCGCCAAAGGGGTCGCGGAGGCGGGCGACGGCGGCCGGTGCCTGGCCGGCGGCGAACAGCGCCTCGGCGAGCGTCGCTCTGGTCATCGTGCTCCAGTTGCGCGCCGCCTCATCGAGGGTTAGCGTGCTGCCGGCGAGGCGTCCGTCGTGGGTGCGCGCTGCACCGTCGGCGCGTTCGATCGGGACGCCAGCCATCTGGTAGCGGCCGGCAGGCGCCACGGCGGCGGGGGTGGCGTCGGTGACGAGCGTGGCTCGGGAGCCCGCCGTGAGACGGACGAGCTCGAGGGCAAGCGGGTGGACGTGCACGCCGTCGGCGATCACCGCAACGTGGACGCGCTGGTCTGTGAGCGCCACGCCGACGAGGCCGGGCGCGCGAGGGCGCAGCGGGGCCATGGCGTTGAAGACATGGGTGACCAAGCGCGCGCCGGCGTCGATCGCCGTGCGGGCGATCTCGGCGCTCGCGCCCGAGTGGCCGAGGGCGACAGCGATGCCGCGCTCGGTGAGCCGGGCTATCAGGTCGAGCGCGCCTGGCAGCTCGGGCGCGAGCGTGACAAGCCGCACCGCGGGGTGCTCGATCCAGTCTGGCACCCCGTCTGCGGGTGAGCACAGGCGCTCGGCGGGATGCATGCCGGCGTGCTCGCGGCTGAGGAAGGGCCCCTCGAGATGGGCCCCGGCGACCGGCGAGCGGGGATTCCTCGCGCGCTCGGCCAGTTGTGGCAGCACGCGTTCGGCAGTCTCGCCGTCGGGGCTGAGGAGCGTCGGCAGGTAGCTGGTCACGCCGTGGGCGAGTTGGATCGCGTCGATCGCGTCGAGGGCGTCGCCGCCGCCGGTTACCTCGTGACCAGCGGCGCCGTTGACCTGCAGGTCGCACAGCCCGGGCGCGAGGATCCCGGAGAGGCGCTCGTCGGGCTCCCGTGGTGGAGGGCCGTGTCCGGCGCCGGCCAGCCGAGCCCCCTCGATCTCGGCCCAGCCCGCGGCGAGCCGTCCTCCCAGCGCGATCTCGGCAGCCACCAGCAGGCTCATGACGCCTCGTCGGCGGCCGGCAGTGCGAGCTCGGCCGGGAGTCGCATCTCGGCCATCGCGCGGCGGCGCTGGCCGCGCATCGACCGTACGCCGCTCAGCTCCTGCCACAGCATGCGTGGCCACGGGCCGTGGAAGGCCCAGGAGAACGAGAGGCGCAGCCCGAGCGTCCGGTAGGGAGCGAAGAAGTAGGGCGCGCGAAGGTGCCAGGCGGAGGTGACGACCGTCACGCGTCGCACGTCGCCGATGGCGCGGACGAGCGGCAGCGAGCGACTGGCGTTCTCGGCCGTGTTGCGCCCCGCGTCCTCGAGCACGGCCGGCACGTCGGGAAGCGTCCATTCGGCCTTCATCTGCTCGGCCTCGGCCAGCCCGCGCGGCGTGCGGGTGTAACCGGTGAGGATCACCGCGCGTGGAGTATCCACGCGGCAGGCACGCTCGGCGCGTCGCAGGCGCGCCAGCGACTCGTCCGAGATGCGATGCTCGGCGCTCACCCCGGACTCGCGGTGTCCGAGCACGATCATCGCCCGGTCGCTCGACGAGCCCGCCCGCGGGCGCAGGAGGCGCGCGGCCGCGCCGTCACAGATCACCGTCAGGCGGGGGTGCCGGCGCAGGAGCGAGGCGGGGGAGTGCTCGCGCGGCTCCTCCTCGAGCATCGCGGGCGCCTTCGCCTCGCCGGAGACGAGCATCACGAGCTCGCGCGCCGCGAGCAGCGTCCGCAGCCCAACTGTGAGGGCGTCCTCGGGCACGCGCTCCAGGCCGCCGAAGTCGCCGGCGGCGTCCGCGCGGGTCGTGGGGTGCAGGCGCACGCGCCGTACACCCGCGTCGATGGGTGAGCCGGGCTCATCGAACGCCACGTGGCCGTCGCGCCCGAGCCCGAGCACGACGAGGTCGATCGGCGCCTCATCGAGCAGCGCCTGGTGGCGCGCGCACTCCGCTTCCGGGTCGGGCGCGGATCCGTCGAGGCCGTCGAAGGCGCCGAAGCTCACACCGCGGAGCTCGCGGCGCAGGTAGGCGCCGTAACTGCGCTCGTCGTCGGGCCCGAGGCCCAGGTACTCGTCGAGCTGGAGCAGCGTCGCCTCCCGCGTCGGCAGGCTCCCGTCGGCGGCGTGGCCTCGCAGCGCGGCGTACAGGCCGAGCGGTGTGTGTCCGGTCGGCAGGATCAGCCGCAAACGCGGGCGGGCCCGCAGGCGGTTGGCGACCAGCTCGCCGCCCAGCAGTGCGACGCGCAGCGGATCGCCCACGACGAGCGGCGCCGTCGACGCCATCGAGTCCACCTCGCATCGAGCCATCACCTTCACGCTAGTCCGTCCGGGGAGCGGGCGCTCCTCGAAGTGCGCAGCTCTCAACGCCCAGACGAGGGGTTACGCCAGCGCGATCTCGCGCGCCGGACTCGCCTCGGTTCCGGTGCCGGGCTGCTCGAGCCACCCGCGCAGGCGCTCGTAGACCTCGGGGTGGTTCAGCAGCGTGAGGTGGTGGGCGGGGCTGAGGTGGTGGCCGTGCTCGGCCTTGAACGGGATCCGCCGGGTGCGGCCCTGTCCTGTGGCACTGGGTGTGAGCACGAGGATGTCGCCGAGCAGGCGCCCCACGGGATGGTGCGGGCTCTCTGTGATGGTCGCCGAGACGAAGCAGTGCGTCGCTCCCTCCAGCAGCGGCACCTCCTTGCATGCGGCCGCGCGCAGGGCACTGGGGTCGCGGCCCCGCCAGTCCTCGTCGACCAGCGAGCCGTGGCGCAGGTCGCGGATGCCGGCGGAGCGCCGGCGCAGGAAGGTGCCGAGCATCCGCGTCTCGGGCAGCGCGTAGAGCGCCTCCGCAGCCCTGTGGGCTCCCTGCTCCAGCGGCGCGCCCAGGTGTGGTGTTCCCAGCGAGATCATGTGACGGACGCGCTCGGTCCAGCGGTGGCCGCTCTCTGACCCCTGGTGGCCGGCGCTGCGCGCTATCAGGCCACCCATCGAGTGACCCACGAGCGCGATCTCCTGAACCTCCGCCGGCCATGCTCCTACCAGCTCCTCGAGCAGCGCCGCGACGGACAGACCGTTTTCGGAGACGTGCAGGCCGGTGTTGTAGCGCAGATATATGGGAGTGGAGCCGAGATCCGAGGCCAGTTGCGCACCATAGGTGTCGCCGGGATGGGCGCCACCCAAATCCCAGTAGAACTCATTCCCCATCAGGCCGTGCAGGAACACAACCAGCCGCCCCGTCGCGTCGGGGAATGCCGTGCGCAACGAGGTCGAGTCGAGTGCCACGGCCTCGCCGTCCACGCGCACCGAGGCCGGCTGGTGAAGGTCGCTTCTCGAGTGCTCGAGCTGGTCGCCGATCAAACCGTTGAGGGCGGCGATCATGGCGCTCCCCCGGCGCGTGGTCGAGAGCTGGGCCTCCTCCCCGATGCCCCGCCTCTCCATGGCGGCGTCAGCGGCCCGTCCCAGTCGCGCCGCGCCGGAGCCGATCGTGCCGTAGGCGCGGCGCGAGAGCGCGTCGTGGATGATCTGGACCGGTCGGCCAGCTGGCCCCACCCCCCGGAACGCGCGCTGGGCGATGCCCAGGTGCATGTCGCGGATGGCGCCGGGAAAGCCCCGCAGCTCCTCGAAGCCGAGCGCGCTCAGCGCCCGCAGCTCGTTGGGCCTGTGCTCTGCCGCCTTGCGCTCGTCGCCTACATGGGTGCTGGTCGAGTCCGTGCCAGTCATGTGGGGCCTCCCTCGCCGTGGATCTCGGCCGCCAGTCCGAGTGCCGGCCGTTGCCTGCCTGCGAGCTTCCCGAGCGCTCGGGCCTCGTCTCGATGCATCCTCCCTCGCCTCTCGGTCGAACGCGGCAGCCCGAACAGACTAGCCGAGTTGTATTGTAAATGCAACACCACTCGAAAGGTGTTTCGCATCATGCTCCCGCTCGCCTGGAGGCGCAAGATTGCCCGCGTCGGTCAAGCCGGCCTCGTGATCAGCGGCGGGTCGGCGTTCGTCTAGCGCAGCAGCAGCCGGAGGATCGGCTCCGCCCAGCGCGCATCCGGTTGCTCGCCGGTGATGAAGTCGAGGTACGTGCACGACTCGATCAGCCGGACGATCACGTAGGCCGCTTCGTGCAAGCTCACCGGCAGGTCGAGGCGGCCGGCGTCCGACTCCTCCCGCAGCAGCTCCTCGATGGCAGCGACGAGGCGCGGTTGGAAGTCGGTGTCGTGTCTTGTGAGCAGGCGGGCCGCCAGCTCGCCTTCCTCAGCGACCCAGCGCCCCAGTCCCTGGTTCGAGATCACCTCTTCGAGGAAGCGCGTGATCACCTGGACAATGCGCTCGGTGCCCTTGGCCCGGACCGCGCGATCGACGTTCGCAAGCGTCTGCGCTCCGAGCGACCACACGACCTCGACGAGAAGCTGCTCGCGCGAGCCCACCCAGCGGTACAGGGTCACACGGTTCACGCCCAGCTGGCTCGCCAGGGCGCTCATGTTGACGCGCTCTGCTGCGAGGAACTTGCGGCGCGCCAGTCGCAAGGCGTCGAGCGGAATGGGGCGCCGGAGCTCCGCCGTGCTCTTGAGCTGGCGCTGCGCCCTTGTGCCGCGGCGCTTCGCGCGGCCTGCTTGGGACCTCGAGCTCATCAATCCTAGTCTCGCATTCCGGGCCGCGCTGCATGAGTAGCGCGGCCAGCTCCGAGGCTGGGTGACGGCCTGCTAGCGAGGCGCCTTCAGCTCGCTCGTTCTGCGTCCTCGGCGTCGCTGACCGCCCAGGCGATCCTCTCCACGAGCTGCGCGGCGGCGAGGTCGCTGCTGAGATGCACCGAGCGCACGTGCTCGTCGAGTAGCACCGGGGCGTCATCACGTTGCTGGGATGGGTCGGTTGTCACGATGACTCTCGGCATGGGATCTCCCTGTTGAGATTCGGTGGGTATTGAGTTGCGGATGCGCCGACGGGGCCCATCCGCGAAGAGCTGGTCCAGTGCGTCTGGATGCGGCATAGAGAGAATGTGTGGGCTAAACACAACATCTTATAGCACCTGTTGCTTTGCCCCGCGAAGCCGGGAGACCGGCCCATACCCATCTGTCGCCCACAACTGCGATGCTGGCTTGGCATGACACCGGCACGGCAGCATCGCCGTGGCCGGCGGCCGGCCACGAAGCTTCAGCGCGAGCTCGCGCGTGGCGGGGAGCCGTCGCGGCCCACGGCTCTTGACGCTTTCAGGCTGGCCCGGCGGAAGTTCTTGGCCGCGGAGCGCGTCGACATGAGCGCGCTCGCCGAGGAGCTCGGCGTCAACCGCGCCACGCTCTACCGCTGGGTCGGAACGCGCGACCAGCTCTTGGTCGAGATCATCTGGTCGCTGGGCGAGCGCACCCTCGAGAGCATCGACGAGGACGTTGGGGCCAAAGGCGCGGAGCGCATCGTCCAGGTCATCACGCGCTTTCTCGACGCGGTCATCTCCAACGCCGGGATGCAGCGCTGGCTCGCCGAGGAGGGCGAATATGCGATGCGACTGCTCACGCGTCATGACAATGACTTCCAGCCACGGCTGATCGGCGCGATCCAGGAGCTGCTGGCGCAGGAGGCCGACGCTGGCCGCCTAGACCTACCAGTCGACCTGCACGAGGTCGCATACGTGATCGTGCGGCTGATCGAGTCCTACACCTATCTCGATCTCATCACAGGGGAGCAGCCCGACGCCCGACGCGCCGAGCCGATCCTCCGCATGCTGCTTCGCTAGGACCCGGTCGTAGCCGAGATCGGGCGTCATTCGCCGGCTCCCGGTCGTCCCGCGAGCGGATCCCAGACTGCCATTTCCGATCCGTGCACCTTCGGCGCCTCGCTGGTGATGCGCTGCATCAGCCCGTAGAAGCGCGGAAGCTCCGGGGAGAGCACCGGCTTGCCGTTGGTCATCACCGCGCAGGCGAGCGCGCGCTCGGGGTCCGCCCAGGCGAGGATGTTCGTGAAGCCGAGATGGCCGAACGCGTGCTGGGTATCGCGCCCGTACAGGCTCAGCAACTGCGCGCCGAGCATGAGCCCGTACCCGAACCGCGTCGGGAATCCCAGCGAGCGGTCGACCTCCCAGTGCGACTGCTCGCTGATCGCGTTGCGCACGGTCTCCGGCTTCATCACCCGGACCCCGTCGAGCTCGCCCCCGCGGCGAAAGATCTCATAGAAGCGCGCGAGCTCGTTGGCTGTCGTGACCACGCTCGCGGACGGGACGATCGCGGTCAGGAGGCGCTCGTCGTTGCTGACCCGGACCAGCTCGTCGAAGGGGAGCCCGAGCGCCCGCGAGAGCAGCTGCGAGAATGGAGGCGCGGTGGGCGGCCCGGTCACGTAGTTGAGCGCCACCCGCGAGACGTCCCGCGGTGCCACGCCGTAGTTGGTCCACCGGAAGCCCAGCGGGTCGAGGATCTCCTCGGCGAGCACCCTGCGGATGTCCTTGCCGGTCACCCGATGCACGATCTCGCCCAGGATGTAGCCGCCCGAGACGGCGTGGTAGGCGAGAAGCCTCCCGGGCTTGGAAACTGGCCTTGCCTCGCAAAGGGTCCGGAGCAGGAACTCGCGGTCAAACGCGCGGTCGAGGTCGAGGGCCTCCCGCGGGAGGTTGGGCACTCCGGCGCGGTGCGCGAGCACGTGGGCGATCGTGATCTCGCCCTTGTCGTGACGGTCGTACTCGGGAATGTGCTCACAGACGCGGTCTGAGATGTCCAGCGACCCGCGCTCGTGGAGCATGTGGACCACGAGCGCCGTTAGCGCCTTGGCGCCGGAATAGATCACAAACGGCGTCGCCGGCGTCGCAGGCTGCTTCTCCACCTCCGCTCGATCACGTGGGCCGTTGCCGCGGGCGTGGCCGATCGCGCGATCGAGCACGACCGCGCCCCGGCGGCGCACGCACACCTGCACGGCGGGGTGGACTCCGCTTCGATAGAGGTCGACAGCCGCGCTCCAGATGCGCTCCACCGACTCCCCGCTCATGCCGCCGGCGCCGGCCTCCTCCTCATGGCCGATCGCGGTGACCGACTCGAGGTCGCGCGGGACGTGCACCCGCCGCAGTGGATCCGGCAGCCCGGGCAGGCGGGGAAACGACGGAATGCGAGGCACGGCCAGATCCTCCAGCTCAGAAGTGCTCGACGTTCCCGGGGAGAGCCGCTGGCTCCGCGGCGAGCTCGTCGCCGCGGAGCGCTTGTTGCCCGGCGCCTGGCAGTGCTTCCGCGTCGGCTTTGCCGACACGCTTGATGCGCCAGTGCGGGATCGCGAGCACGATCAGGCGCAGCTGCTTCTCCGCGGTGAGGATGATCTCCTGCTCGGCGAGCGGATCGTCGGCGGGAGCGTCGAGGATCGCCTCCACCGTCGCGACCATCGTGTTCGCGATCAGCGCGGCGATCGTCTGCAGGTCCTCCGAGCTCCACGTGCGCAGCTCGGGAACGCGCGCAAGGTCGGTCGCGAGCTCGCTGCTGAACAGGCGGATCTCGGCGCGGATCGCTCGCCGCAGCGCGGGCACCCCGCTGTTGCGCTCGCGCGCGATGAAGCGGAAGTGCAGGCGGCTCTCGTGCACGTGGCCGACGAGAATCGCAACCGACGTGCGGATCACCCCCTTGCAGTCGCGGCGATCCTCGCGTGCGCTGCGAAGCATCTGGCGCAGCCGGCGAAACGACTCGTCGATGAGCGCGAAGCCGAGCTCGTCCATGTCCTGGAAGTGGCGGTAGAAGCCCGCCGGGACGATCCCCGCTTCGCGCGTGACCTCGCGCAGGCTGAGGCTTCCGAAGGCGCGATCGTCGAGCAGCCGCAGCGCGGCGTCGAGCAGCGCCTCGCGCGTGCGCAGCTTGCGCTCCGAGCGGGTTTCAAGGCTCGAGGACCTGCGCCGATGTCTACGTGTGTGCGGATGCGCCCCCATGCCCGGCCGGCTCCGTTCGTGAATGCCCGTTTACACGCGACGTGTGCGGCACAGGACACACTAACGGGTTTTCCATGTTGACGCGACGAATCGATCCCGCTACTCTAGGTAAACAGATGTTTACTCGTTTGCTG
>DAINPC010000098.1:0-8332 GCA_036743695.1 Solirubrobacteraceae bacterium
CGGTGGACCTTGCGCTGTGGTTGCGCCGGCGCAAGCCGTGGATGGCTGTCCGCCTGCTGGCGATGCTGTGGTGGTTCCTGTTGGGCGAGCTGTATGGGCTGATCGGCCTGCTCGGGATCTGGATCCGCTCAGGCGGGCGCGACAGTCCCCGTCGGCGCGCTCGCGTGTATCGGTTGAAGCGCCGCTGGCTGATCAGCCACCTGGCGGGCATCCGGGTGCTGTTCGGACTGCGCTTTGAGATCGAGGGGCTGGAGCTGGCGGGACCGGGGCCGGTGCTGGTGATGATCCGCCACGCCAGCATCATCGACAACGCCCTTCCCGACGCGATCATCGGTCGTGCCCACGGTCTCGGCTTTCGCTTCATCATCAAGCGCGAGCTGCAGATGCTCCCCACCATCGACATCGGCGGCCGTTGGGTGCCGACGCTGTTCGTACGCCGCGCCTCCGGCGACACCGCCGCGGAGCTCCAGCGGATGCGCGCCCTGACCGTGAACCTGTCCGCTGAGGATGGACTGCTGATCTATCCCGAGGGCACACGCTGGACCACGGAGAAGCTCGCCCGCGCCAAGGAGATCATCGCGGAGCGCCAGCCCGAGATCGCGCCGCTGGCCAACCGGCTGCGCAACGTGCTGCCCCCTCGACTGGGCGGCACGATCGAGCTGCTGGACTCGGCGCGCGCGGCCGACGTGGTGATCTTCGGCCACGTGGGCCTGGACGGCTTTGAGTACGTCAGCGACATCTGGTCCGGCGGGCTGGTGGGGAGCACCGTGCGCCTGAAGCTCTGGCGCTTCCCCGCCGCGGAGGTGCCGAGCGACCGCGACGCGCTGATCGCGTGGCTGTACGACCGCTGGCAGGAGCTGGACGACTGGATCGGCGAGATGCGTGCCGGGCCAGCCACTAAGGTCCGGGCATGACCTACGCCCCCGCGCCTGAGATCCTCGAACGCTATGCCTCCGTGCTCGTCAACTTCGCCCTGGGCGGTGGGCGGGGAGTCCAGGCGGGAGAGGTCGTGCGGGTGGCCTCGCCTGAGAGCGCCAAGCCGCTCTACGCCGAGTTGCGCAAGGCCGTGTGGCGGGCCGGCGGACACGTCATCGGTGCGTATGAGCCAGACGACGAGGAGCGCCTGAACCTCTCGCGCGACTTCTATGAGACGGCCGGCGAGTCGCAGCTGGACTGGTTCCCCGCGCGCTACATGCGTGGCCTGGTCGATGAGATGGACCACCAGGTGTCCGTCATCGCCGACAGCGACCCGCATGCGCTCGAGTCGGTCGATCCCGCCCGCATCATGCGCCGTGGAAAGGCCATGCAGCCGCTGCTCGACTGGCGCGGGGAGAAGGAGAACGCGGGCCGCTTCTCATGGACGCTGGGCCTCTACGGCACGCCCGCGATGGCCGCGGAGGCGGGCATGGGGCTGGAGGAGTATTGGCAGCAGATCGTGCACGCGTGCTTCCTCGACGCGGACGATCCGATCGCCCGCTGGCGCGAGGTGGGCGAGCGCCTGGACGACACCCGCGAGCGCCTGAACGCGCTTGACATCGAGCGGGTGCACGTGCAGGGCGAGGACGTCGATCTGCGGGTGAGCATGGGCGAGCAGCGCAGGTGGCTCGGCGGTCGCGGGCGCAACATCCCGAGCTTTGAGATCTTCACCAGTCCCGACTGGCGCGGCACCGAGGGCTGGATCCGCTTCAACCAGCCCCTCTACCGCTACGGCAACCTCGTCAAGGGCATTCGCCTGGCCTTTGCCGAGGGCCGGGTGACCGAGGCCAGCGCGGAGGAGAACGAGCCGATCCTCACGGAGATGATCGCCACCGAGGGAGCTGACCGCGTGGGCGAGTTCTCGCTCACCGACAGGCGCTTCTCGCGCATCACCCGCTTCATGGCCCATACGCTCTACGACGAGAACGTGGGCGGCCCGTTCGGCAACACGCACATCGCGCTCGGGCGCTCCTACCAGGACGCCTTCGCGGGCGATCCCGCGGAGGTCAAGACCGAGGACTGGGAGCGCCTCGGCTTCAACAGCTCCAGCGTGCACACCGACATCGTCTCCACCACCGACCGGACCGTCACCGCCGAGCTGCGCGGCGGCGGCGAGCGCGTGATCTACCGCGACGGGGAGTTCCAGCTGGACTAGCCCCTCCGCCGCGCTGTGCGCAGGGGGCGATCCCGATGGATGGACATCCGCGAGGATGCCCGTGGATGGCCGGCGAGCGCAACCTCCTGAACCTGAAGGCAGTCGAGAAGGGCTATGGCAGCCGATCGGTGCTGCGAGACCTCACTCTCGGAGTCGCAGCCGGCGAGCGCATCGGCGTGGTCGGGCGCAACGGCGATGGCAAGTCCACGCTGCTGCGCCTGATCGCCGGGGTCGAGCTGCCCGACGCCGGCGCGCTCACGCGCTCGGGCGACGTGGACGTGGCGCTGCTCGGGCAGAGCGATGAGCTGAGCGAGCATCAGAGCATCCGGGATGCGCTCGTGGGCAGACGCGCGGATCACGAATGGGCGGGCGAGCGCGCATTCCGCAGCGTGCTCGACGGGCTCCTGGGCGGCGTGGCGCTGCGGCGCTTTCCCGCCGGCATCGACACGCCCATCGCGGGGCTCTCCGGCGGCGAGCGCCGGCGCATCGCGCTGGCGCGCCTGCTGCTCGACCCGCCCGAGCTGCTGCTGCTGGACGAGCCCACCAACCACCTGGACGTCGAAGGCGTGGACTGGCTGGCCCGCCACCTGGCCGCGCGGCGCGGCTCGATGCTGGTGGTGACCCACGACCGCTGGTTCCTGGACGCCGTGTGCACCGCCACCTGGGAGGTCGCAGACGGCGCCGTGCACCGGTACGAGGGCGGCTACGCCGCCTACGTGCTCGCCCGCGCCGAGCGCGACCGCCAGCAGGCCGCGCGCGAGGACCGCCGCCGGCAGCTGATCCGCAAGGAGCTCGCGTGGCTGCGCCGTGGACCGCCCGCGCGTACCGCCAAGCCCAAGTTCCGCATCGAGGCCGCCAACGCGCTGATCGCCGACGAGCCCGATGTCCGCGACCGCGCCGAGCTGCTGCGCTTCGCCACCGCGCGCCTCGGCGGCAAGGTGCTGGAAGCCCTCGACGTCTCGCTCGCGCTCGGCACGCGCCAGGTGCTGCACCGATTGACCTGGCGTCTGGGGCCGGGCGATCGCCTGGCGCTGGTGGGCGTCAACGGATCGGGCAAGACCTCGCTGTTGAAGCTGCTCGCCGGCGAGCTCCAGCCGAGCTCCGGTGAGATCCAGCGCGGCGCCACCGTGCGCCTGGCGCACCTCTCCCAGGACACCGTCGAGCTCCCCGAGCACCTGCGCGTGCTGGAGTCGCTGGAGGAGGTGCGCAGCCACGCCGTGCTGGGGACGGGACAGGAGATCACCGCCGCGATGCTGTGCGAGCGCTTCGGCTTTCGCGGGGAGAAGGCGCGCACGCCGGTGGGCGAGCTCTCCGGCGGCGAGCGTCGGCGGCTGGCGTTGATGCGCCTGCTGATGGGCGAGCCCAACGTGCTGCTGCTGGACGAGCCCACCAACGACCTCGACATCGACACGCTGATCGCGCTGGAGGACCTGCTCGACGGCTGGCCCGGCACGCTCGTGGTGGTAAGCCACGACCGCTACTTCGTGGAGCGGGTCTGCGAGGACGTGCACGCGCTCACCGACGAGGGCGCGATCCGCCACCTCCCCGGCGGGATCGAGGAATACCTGGATGAGCGCCGCAGCGCCGGCGAGGTCGCGCTCACGCTCCCCGCGCAACAGCTGGGGCCCACCCCCGGCGCGGCCGTGCGCGCCGCGCGCAAGGAGACCCAGCGCTCCCAGCGCGAGCTGAAGCGACTCGAACGAGCCATCGAGCAGGGCGCCGAGCGCGAGCACGCGCTGCACCAGCAGATGGCCGAGCATGCCTCCGACCACGCCCGCCTGAGCGAGCTCCAGGCCGAGCTCCAGCAGCTGTCCGCCGAGCGCGGGGAGCTGGAGACGTCGTGGCTCGAGCTGTCCGAGTCGCTGGAGGGGTGAGCCTGCTCTGGCCGCGGCGGGATGGGGTGAACGCGCGCGTCGGTCGAGCTTCAGCCTGTCGCCAGCGGCGCCATGCGACGCTGGCTGTCTGCATCCGGCGTGTGAGGCGCGACGCCGCCGCTTCGCTCACGGCGGGTGAAGCGCGCGCTCGCCTGCTGTGCCCTGCTCCCAGCACGCACGCCTGCGCGAGGGGGGTGCCGGCGTTGCAGCTGACGCACCTGCTCCAGCAGCCTGATGTTCTCCGAGCGAAGCTGGGCGCTCTGACGGCGTGCATTCGCGAGTTCCTCGGCAAAGACCGGGACGATCTTGCGTAGGTTCTCCAGACGATCGAGCAGGTGGTCTCGATCCTGGGCTGTTTGCGTTGCCGGCATGAGCTTGGAGGTGCATCCTGGCGCCTTGCCCGATGGGCGCCATCCGTGATCGTCCCCGAAGCAGGCCGTGGTTTCCCACATTTCTCCAGAGGGCGTCCCGCTCCAGGAGGGGGGTTCTCGGCGGGCGCTTGCGCACGTCGGGAAAGGCACGTCGACGGTGCGGTCTTGCACCGATGCCCGTACCGGCGCCTGGCGGTTGACTCGAGCCATGAGTGCTCTGGCGCCCAAGATGCCACCGTCGCGTAAGACGGCCGGAGGCTCCCGATGACGGCGACGAAGGTCAACTTCAAGGTTGAGCACAAGGAGCTCTACCGGGCGAAGCGCGAACCGGCGCTCGTGGACGTGCCCGAGCTGGGGTTCCTGATGGTCGACGGGCATGGGGATCCCAACACCGCGACCGAGTACACACAGGCCGTCGAAGCGCTCTACACCGTCTCCTACTCTCTCAAGTTCGCCATCAAGCGCGCCCGCGACGGGTTCGACTACGGCGTGATGCCACTGGAGGGACTGTGGTGGGTGCGCGACATGTCGAAGTTCACGAGCAGCAAGAAGTCCGACTGGGACTGGACGGCGATGATCATGCAGCCCGACCAGGTCACACAGGATCTCCTGGAGGACGCGCTTGCGAACGCGACCGCGAAGAAGTCGCTGCCAGCCGCGGCGAAGCTGCGCCTGGAGCGCTTCCGCGAGGGGCCGGCCGCGCAGGTCATGCACATCGGCCCCTACGACGCGGAGGGCCCGACGATCAAGCGGCTGCACGAGCTCATCGCCGAGAGCGGACGGACACGCCGCGGCAAGCATCACGAGATCTATCTCAGCGATCCGCGACGCTGTGCTCCGGAGAAGCTCCGCACGATCATCCGACAGCCCGTCGACGCCGCGCGCTGAGGCGGGCGCTCGCCACCAGGCGCCAGCTACCGTCGACGGGCCACAGACAGGGGCCCGTAACCGGGCGCAATGCTCACGCGTGCGAGCTGTCGTGTCCCGCCAGCAACTCGATCGCGTGCGGCAGCGAGGCGGCGATCGCCGCGCCTGCCTGCTCGATGCTCGCCGGACTTCCGGGGAAGTTGACGATCAGTGTCCGTCCCCGGATGCCCGCCACCCCCCTGGACAGCATCCAGTGGCGGGCGTGCTCCTGAGAGGCTGCGCGCATCGCCTCGGAGATCCCGGGCGCCAGTCGCTCGATCACCGCACGGCTCGCCTCCGGGGTGACGTCACTCGGCGCAAAGCCGGTGCCGCCTGTGGTGAGGATCAGATCGCAGCCCTCGGAGTCGGCCCAGTGGCGCAGACGCCCTTCGATCAGCTCGCGCTCGTCGGGGAGCAGCTCGACCTCGGCTATCTGCGCGCCGATTCCGCGGGCGACCTCGGCGAGCTTGGGTCCGCTCTCGTCCTCGCCCTCGCCGCGTGCCTTGGATGTCGAGATGCTCAACACCGCCGCGCGCATGTCAGCGATCCGCCGCGTCGGCACCGTCGCGCCGCCACGTCCCGCTGCGCCCGCCGGTCTTCTCGATCAGCTCGATGCGCTCGATACGCACGCCGCGCTCCAGGCCCTTGACCATGTCATAGACCGTCAGAGCGGCGACCGCCGCCGCCGTCATCGCCTCCATCTCCACCCCTGTTCGGCCCACCACCCGGGCCTCGGCCTGGATTCGCACCGTCCCCTCCACAGCGTCCACCGAAGCTCGCACGTCCGCGAAGGTCAGGGGCAGCGGGTGCGCGAGCGGGATCAGCTCGCCCGTGCGCTTGGCCGCCTGGATGCCCGCCAGGCGAGCGGTGCCGAGCACGTCGCCCTTGGGCGCATCGCCGCGCCGGAGTGCCTCCGCGGTCTGCGGCGACATCCGCACGAGCGCCTCGGCTCGCGCACGGCGCTCGCTCTCCGGCTTGGCGCCCACGTCCACCATGCGCGCGGCACCGGAGTCGTCGAGGTGCGTGAGGCGCTCGCTCAAGGCAGCACACCCTCCACCCAACGCGAATCGCCGCCGTGCAGCTCGCGCTTCCAGATCGGCACCTCGCCCTTGATCCGGTCGATCGCCTCGCGAGCGCCCGCGAAGGCCTCCTCGCGGTGGGCCGCGGACGCGGCGACGATCACGCTCGTCTCGCCCAGTGGCACCGAGCCCACGCGGTGCTCCGCCGCGATCGCCTGCAATCCGTGGCCCTCCAGGCACTCGCTGAGGATCTGGCGGATGCGCTGCTCGGCCATCTCCTCATAGGCCTCGTAGTCGAGCTGCTGGACATCGCGCGTGGTCCCCTGAAAGGTGACGATCGCGCCCGCGCCGGGGTGGGCTACCAGGCGCGAGACGTCCTGCAGGGAGAGCGGCTCGTGGGAGATCCGCGCGTGGACCTCCCCGCAGCCTCCGCTGACCGGGGGTATCAGCGCCAGCTCGTCGCCCGGGTGAAGCTCGCGCGTGCGCGCGGCGTACTCGAGGTTGACCGCCATCAGCACCGAGGTCCCCGCCAACACGTCCGTCAGCTCGGCACGCTGGGCGAGCACGTCCAGGGCATCCGCCACGGTTGCCGGCTCCGGCAGCTCGATGTCGATGGAGTCGGTGCCCGCTCGATCTCGCAGGATGGCGAACAGCCGTACCGTGGCTCTCATGTGCGCCATGCTAGTTGCACTCAGGACACGCGGGGAAGCAGCTCGACCTCGATGTGCTCGCCAGCTGCCACCCCGTCGCTCGCCGTCGGGACCATCCCCAGGCCTTCGGCCTCGAGCATCGAGCTCAGCACGTGCGAGCCCTGCGGGCCGGTGCTCCGCGCGTGCCAGCCGTCGTCGCGCAGCTCGAGGCGGCAGCGGACCGCGTGGGTACGGCCGGGCTGCTTGCGGTAGTCCTCATCCAGCACGGCGCTGATGCGATCGGACCGGGGGTCGGCGCCGCAGAGAGATCGAATCGCCGGCCGCACGAACAGCAGGAACGTCACGATCGCCGAGACCGGATTGCCGGGCAGCCCGAAGACGAGCGTCTCGCGCTGCCCCGCACCGCCGGCGAACGTCCCGAACCAGGTCGGCTTGCCCGGACGAAGCGCAACGCCCCAGAACAGCTCCCGTGCCCCCGCGGCGCTCAGCGCGGGGCGAACGTGGTCGTGCGCCCCGACCGACACGCCACCGCAGAGAACCGCGATGTCGCACTGCAGCGTCTGCGCAACGGCCGCCTGGGTCGCGGCCTCCTCGTCTCCCACGCTCTGCACCCCGGCCACCTCGGCACCGGCAAGGCGCGCGAGCGCAGGCACGGCGTAGGCGTTGCTGTTGCGCACGCCGCCCGCACGCATCTGCGCGCTCGGATCGAGCAACTCATCGCCGGTCGTCAGGACCCGCAGGCTCGGGCGGCTCCCACAGGGCACGACCACGCGCCCGACAGACGCCAGCACGCCGAGCTCGAATGGCCCCACAACAGTGCCCGAGCGCAACGCCACATCGCCGGCGCGGATGTCCTCGCCCGCCCTGCGCACGTCTCTGCCGGGCTCGGCCGCAACCCGCACCTCGATCTCTGCGCCCATGTCGAGCACGTCCTCGATCCGCACCACGGCGTCGGCGCCCTCGGGAAGCATCGCCCCCGTGGAGATGGCGATCGCCTCACCCGCCTTCACGCCGCGCCGCGCCGGATGGCCCGCGCTGGACTCATCGACCGTTCGCATCAGCGCGGGTGACCCCGCGGTGGCGCCGACGGTGTCGCGTGCCCTCACCGCGAAGCCGTCCATCGCCGAGTTGTCAAAGCCGGGCACCGACTCGGCGCTGGTCACGTCCTCGGCGAGGGTCCGCCCGAGCGCATCCCCAAGCGCCACCTCCTCTGCGCGGAGCGCCGCCGCAACCTCGAGCACAAGATCACGTGCGCAGTCCAACCCGATCAGCGCACGGGGCATGATTCACCGCGCGCGATCGTGGATCATGGCTAGATGAGCGGAGCTCAAGATCGGCTGCGTCCGCCGCTCGGCGTAGTGCTCGCCGGCGGACAGGGGCG
>DAINPC010000099.1:0-7064 GCA_036743695.1 Solirubrobacteraceae bacterium
GGGACACGCGAGCGCGTGCGCGCGCGCGTCGAGGGGGTCGTGCAGGGCGTCGGCTTCCGGCCCTTCGTCCACCGCCTCGCCCGCGAGCACGCGCTCGCGGGCTGGGTGCGCAACGACGAGCGTGGCGTCCTGCTGGAGGTGGAGGGAGCGGGCGAGGCTCTCGCGCGCTTTCTGGAGCGCCTCGCCCACGAGCCGCCGCCGCTGGCAGTGGTCGAGCGGGTGTACGCAGAGCCGCTGCGCGCGACCGGCGAGCACGGCTTTCAGATCCTTCGCAGCGGGCGCACGGGCGAGCCCGCCGCACTGGTCTCCCCGGACGTGGCGCCGTGCCGCGACTGCCTGGCCGAGCTGTGGGACCCGCGCGACCGCCGCCACCGCTACCCGTTCATCAACTGCACCAACTGCGGGCCGCGCTTCACGATCGTCCGCGCTGTGCCCTACGACCGGCCCCTGACGACGATGTCGGCGTTCGAGATGTGCGCCGCATGCCGCGCCGAGTATGAGGATCCGGCGAGCCGGCGCTTCCACGCACAGCCGAACGCCTGCCCGGTGTGCGGCCCCACGGTGCGCCTGATCGCCCGCTCCGGCGAGACGATCGACAGCGAGGACGCGATCGCCGCTGCGGCCGCACTGCTCCGAGCCGGGCAGATCGTCGCGGTCAAGGGCGTGGGCGGCTACCAGCTCGCCTGCCGGGCCGACGAGCAGCGGGCGGTCACCGAGCTGCGGCGGCGCAAGGGCCGCGAGCAGAAGCCGTTTGCGCTGATGGCCAGGGATCTCGGCGCCCTCGGCGCGTTGGTCGCGCTGACTCCAGGCGAGCGGGAGCTCGTGAGCGCCCGTGAGCGCCCGATCGTGCTCGCCGCCCGCCTGCCCGGAGCCCTCCTCGCCGCGGCGGTCGCACCCGGCTCGCCGCACCTCGGAGTGATGCTGCCATCGACGCCGCTGCATCATCTGCTGCTCGCCGACACGGACACGGCGCTCGTGATGAGCAGCGGGAACCTCAGCGAGGAGCCCATCGCCCATCGCGACGACGACGCGCTCACGCGGCTGGGCGAGGTCGCGGACGCGCTGCTCGTGCACGACCGCCCGATCCACGTCGCAGCCGACGACTCGGTGGTGCGCTTCTTCACCGTCGAGCGGGAGCGGCCGCTGATGCTCAGGCGCGCGCGCGGCTATGCGCCCGCGAGCATCCCCCTGCCGCTGTCGGCGCCGCCGCTGCTGGCGTGCGGCGCCGAGCTCAAGAACACGTTCTGCCTGGCCAAGGGCTCACGCGCATGGGTCGGAGCCCACGTCGGCGACCTGAAGAACTGGGAGACGCTGCGCGCCTTCCGCGCGGGGATCGCCCACCTCGAAGCGCTGTTCGCCGTCGAGCCCACGGTGCTGGCCCACGACCTGCATCCGGACTACCTCTCGACCAGCTACGCGCTGGCGCGCGAGGGCGTGGAGCTCGTGGCGGTCCAGCATCACCACGCCCACCTCGCCGCCTGCCTGGCAGAGCACGGCGAGCGCGGGCCGGCGATCGGCGCCATCTATGACGGGGCGGGTCTCGGGACCGACGGAGCCATCTGGGGAGGTGAGCTGCTGGCGGGCGACCTCCAACGGGTGGAGCGCGTCGGACACCTGCAGCCGGTGAGGCTTCCCGGCGGCGACGCCGCGGTGCGCGAGCCCTGGCGGATGGCGTGCTCGTGGCTGCTCGCCGCCTTCGATGGTGAGGCGCCCCTGCCGGCGGGGATCGCCGGCCGCGTCGATCCGGAGCGCTGGGGGCAGGTCGCGGCCCTGGCGCGGAGCGGCACCGCCTCGCCGATCACGACGAGCGTCGGGCGGCTGTTCGACGCGGTCTCGGCGCTCTGCGGCATCGGCGCGAGCGTCCACGAAGAGGGCCGCGCCGCGGCGCAGCTCGAAGCGCTCGCCGCGCCGGGTGAGCAGGGCGCCTACCCGCTGCCGCTCGTGGACGCCGACGTGCTGGAACTGGACGCGCGCGAGACGGTGCGTGCGATCGTGCGCGACCTCTCGGCCGGGGTCCGCCCCGCGCTCGCGAGCGCGCGTTTTCACAACGGCCTGGCCGACGGGACTGCCCGCGCCGTCTCGCTGCTGGCCGAGCGCCACGGGGTGCGCACGGCGGTCCTCTCCGGCGGGGTCTTCCAGAACCGCATGCTGCTCGAGCGCTGCGCGGAGGAGCTCACGCGGGCCGGCCTGCGGGTGCTGATCCCGCGACAGCTGCCGCCCAACGACGGGGGCATCGCCTACGGCCAGGCAGCGGTGGCCGCGGCGAGGCTACAGGGCTGACGGCACGGCTCACCGCGGCCGAGCGCCGTCTCTAGAGGGCCGACCTCGCACTCGCTCCAGCGAGCTCGCGAGCCTCGCGCAGCACCGCATCGGCGAGCGTCGGGATGACCGCCTGCACCTCCTCAGAGAGCCCGCTGCCGGCATCGAAGCAGCGGCCCTCGACGCCGTAGACGACGACCCGCTTGGGCAGGCGGTGCAGCACCCGGGCCAGCTCGATCGCCTCCCCCACCCCGACGGCATGCGTCGAAGATGAGCCGCGCAGCCGCGCGGGGATCGGCTCAGCTGACGCGTCCACGCGATGAACCGTCCCGGGCGCCGCGCCGGAGTGGATCGCGTCCACGAGCACGGCCGCCTCGGCGCCCTCCCACTGTTCGAGCAGCCCGAGCGTCTCGCTCTCCTGCTCGCGCACCGCGATCTCGGCGAGGCTCACGCGCGGGCGCAGGCGTCGCACGATCTCCAGACCCGCCCCGTCGTCGTCGCGGAGCGCGTTCCCCACTCCGATCACCACCACGGAGGGCTGCCCATCGACCGTCGATGCTCCAGGCGCGCGCTCGGGCGCCGTCTCAGCCACGGTCAACGGTGAGCGTCAGGAAGTGGGTCGCGCAGGAGATGCACGGATCGTGGTTGCGGATCGTCTGCTCGCAGCGCAGCGAGAGCTGCTCGTCGGGGAGATCGAGCCCGCGTTCGACGACCGCCCGCAGGTCCTCCTCGATCGCGAGCTGGTTCTGCGAGGTGGGGGGCACGATCTTGGCGTCGAGGATCGTGCCGTCCTCGTCGATCTCGTAGCGGTGGTAGAGCAGGCCGCGAGGGGCCTCGGTGGCGCCGTGCCCGACCGCGCGGCGCGGGGTGACCTCGACGGCGGGCGCGTCGGGCTGCTCGTAGGCGTCGATGATCGCGAGCGCCTCGTCGCACGCCTGCACGAGCTCCACCGAGCGCACGACGATGCTCTGAAAGGGGTTGCGGCAGACCGGCCCCAGGCCGGCCTCGCGCGCAGCGTCCAGGGCGAGCGGTCGGAGCGCCTGGGAGGCGAGCGCGTAGCGGGCGAGCGGCCCGGTCAGATACGTCCCGCGCTCGCGGATGCGGGCGTGCAGCGCGTTTGAATGCTCCACGTGCTCCTCGACGATGTGCTCGTCGAAGTCGGCGGGAGCGATGTCCAGGCCACCGTCGGAGACGATGCGCCCGAGGTCGATCGGGTAGGCGCCGGGGTCCGACAGCGCGACCAGCTCGGGCGCGCACTCGACATCCGGGAACGGCAGCGTGGCCGCCCAGCGCACCGTCGCCAGGGCCGTCTCGCGCGCCCGCTCCAGCGGCTCCACGAGCGGGCTCAGCTCGGCCCTGGTGGGCGCGCGGTAGAAGCCGCCGACGCGCACGTTGATGGGGTGCACCTCCCGTCCCCCGACGAGCGCCATGACGGCGTTGCCGGCCTTCTTCATCTGCAGTCCCTGTTCGACGATCTCGCGGTGCTCGCGCGCCATCTCCACCGCGCCTGCGTAGCCGAGAAAGTCGGGCGCGTGCAGCATGTAGATGTGGAGGCTGTGGCTCTCGATCCACTCGCCGCAATACAGCAGCCGGCGCAGGTCGCGCAGCGGCCCGGAGTCGATCGCCACGCCGCAGGCGTCCTCCATCGCCCGCACCGAGCTCATCTGGTAGGCGACGGGGCAGATGCCGCAGATCCGGGCGGTGATGTCCGGTGCCTCGGTGAACGCGCGGCCGCGCAGCAGCGCCTCGAAGAAGCGCGGCGGCTCGTAGATGCGCAGCTTGACCTCCGCAACCGTGCGGCCGTCGAGCCTTACGTACATCGCCCCCTCGCCCTCCACGCGGGCGAGATAGTCGGTGCGGATCACGCGTGTGCGCCCGCGCCTCTCGCCGGGCTCGCTCACCCGTCCGGCCCCTGCGGGAGGTGTGCCTCGCTCGCGTCGCGGAAGGCTCCGGCGCCGGCGTTGAACGTACGGTAGACGCGCACCAGATCCACCTCCTCGGAGCCGAGCGCGGCCATGCGCGCGCTCAGGGCGGCTGTGTTCGGCGCCTCCATCGGCCCGTAGCAGCCGTAACAGCCGCGGTCGTAGGCCGGACACAGCGCGCCACAGCCGGCATGGGTGACGGGGCCCAGGCAGAGCGTGCCGTGGGCGACCATCACGCATACCGTCCCGCGGCGCTTGCACTCCACGCACACGCTGTGCGCCCGCACCCGGGGACGTCGCGCGGCGAGGTGTGCGCCGATCACCTCCAGCAGCTGCTGCTTGTTGATCGGACACCCGTTCAACTCGAAGTCGACGGGCACGTGCGCGCTGATCGGGGTGGAGGTGCTCAGCGTGCTGATGTAGTCCGGCGAGGCGTAGACGATCGAGGTGAATTCCTCCACGTCGCCGAAGTTGCGCAGCGCCTGGATGCCGCCCGCGGTCGCGCAGGCGCCGATCGTGATGAGCACGCGCGAGCGGCTGCGCACGTCGCGGATGCGTTCTGCGTCATGCGCCGTGGTGATCGATCCCTCGACGATCGAGATGTCGTAGGAGCCCTGCACCGTCGCACTGCTGGCCTCCAGGAAATACGCGATCTCCAGGCGGTCGGCCAGCAGCAGCAGCTCATCCTCGCAGTCGAGCAGGCTGAGCTGGCAGCCGTCGCAGGAGGCGAACTTCCACACGGCCAGCGTCTGCCTGCGCGGCGCGGCCATCACAGCTCCCGGATCGCCAGCCACGGCTCGATCACGCCCCACTGATAGACCGGCCCGTCGCGGCAGATCAGCGTCGGGCCGAGCTGGCAATGCCCGCAGAGCCCGATCCCGCACTGCATGTTGCGCTCCATCGACGCGTACACGCGATCGCCCGCCACGCCGCTGCGCGCTAGCGCAGCGGCCGTGAAGCGCATCATGACCTCCGGCCCGCAGAGCAGGGCCACCGCCCGCGCAGCGTCGAAGTGGGCGCGGCCCAGCAGCCGCGGGACCACCCCGACGTGGCCGAGCCAGTCGGGGCCGGCGCTGTCCACCGTGACCGCGACCTCCAGCCCGCGCGCGCGCCAGTCCTCCAGCTCTGCCGCGTAGAGCAGCTGCTCGGGAGAGCGACCGCCGTAGAGCAGCAGCAGGCGTCCGTAGCGCTCGCGGCGGGCGAGCAGGGCGAGGATCGCGGGCCGCAGCGGGGCCAATCCGATGCCGCCGGCGACCACCAGGATGTCGGCGCCCTCGATCTCCGCAACCGGCCAGGGACGACCGAACGGGCCGCGCACTCCAAGCACCTCACCGGGGCGTGCCCCGCAGATCGCCTGCGTGGCCAGGCCGACCGCGCGCACCGTGTGCACGAGCGCACCAGCGCCATCGGGGTCGCCGCTGATCGAGATCGGCACCTCGTCCGTGCCGCAGGCCGAGAGCATCGTGAACTGTCCGGGGGCGAAGGAGAACGGATTGCCCGCGCGCGCCTGCAGCTCGAGCGTCCATGTGTCCGCGGTCTCCTGTCGCTTGGCGATCAACGCGAACGGCGCCGGCACCATCGGGCCGGGCTCGGAGGCAGCGCCGCCGAAGGCGGCGGTCGGGGCCTCAGTCTGCGCGAGCATGGCCGTAGACGTCCAGGAGCTGCAGGCGCGTGGTCTGCAGGCGCTCGATCAGAGACGCAGCGAAGCGCCGCATGAGCTGGTAGCCGAGCTCGTGGTCCTGCTCGCACTTGCCGCGCAGGCAGACGCCGTCGAAGGCCACCACGCGCGTCGGCAGCGTCGCGCGGGCGTCGAACTGCCAGCGGTAGGGCTCAAACAACCACGACCATCCCGCCACCTCGCCCTCATGGAGCGTCTCGATCACGAGTGCGCCGCGCCCCGGCGCATCGATCTCGAGCGCCACCGCGCCCTGGCGGATCAGGAAGAAGCGGTCTGCCGGAGTGCCCTCGCGAAACAGCTGCGCGCCGGCGCCAAAGCGCTCGTTGGCCCCACATCCGGCGATCAGGTTCAGGTGCTCCCGGGAGAGCCCGGCGAACACCGGCGAGGCCGCGATCAGCTCCTCAAGCGTCTGCATCGCCCTGCACCTCGCTCTCGCGGATCGCCCGAGCCTCCTCGGTGATGTCGATCCCGACCGGGCACCAGGTGATGCAGCGCCCGCAGCCGACGCAGCCCGAGCTGCCGAACTGGTCGATCCAGGTCGCGAGCTTGTGGGTCATCCACTGGCGGTAGCGCGAGCGCGTGGATGCGCGCACAGCGCCGCCGTGGATGTGGGAGTAGTCGACGGTGAAGCACGAATCCCAGCGCTGGTGGCGCTCGACGTGCTCACCGGCGAGATCGGTGGTGTCCTCGACCGTCGTGCAGAAGCACGTCGGACACACCATCGTGCAGTTCCCGCAGGACAGGCAGCGCTCTGCGACCTCCTCCCAGCGCGGGTTCTCGTAGTTGCGATAGAGCAGCTCCCTGATGTCGGTGACGTCGAGCTCGCGACCCATCTGCGCGGCGGCCCGCGCGTGCGCGGCGCTCGCCGAGCCCTGCTCCTCCGCGGCGGCGCGGGCGTGCGGCAGCTCGCTCAGCAGATCCGCGCCGCGCTCGCTGCCGACGTCGAGGACGAAGTAGTGGCGAGCGCCCTCGAGCACCTCCGTGAGCGCGATGTCGTATCCGCTCTCGGCGGTGGGGCCGGTGTTCATCGAGACGCAGAAGCAGGTGCCGCCGGCCTGCGTGCACTGCACTGCGATCACGAAGACGTCCTCGCGCCCGGCGCGATCGGGAGATTCGCTCCCGCCCGACCGCGTGCCCCCGAGCAGCACGCGGTCGAGGATGCCCATCGCATGCAGCTCGCACGAGCGCGCGCCCAGGAACGCGTA
>DAINPC010000099.1:7164-8318 GCA_036743695.1 Solirubrobacteraceae bacterium
GTCGGACCGAGCACCGTGTAGCCGCGTCTGTGCAGCGCCTCGAACAGCTCGTCGAGTGCGTCGCGCTCCACCGTGTAGGCGCCGGGATGGCCCATCTACGGGCATTCTCCCGCTCGGCGCTCATCACCGCAACGCCGAGCCCGACTGGAGGCAAGCTCTGGACCCACCTACGGCGCCGTGCCGGTCACGAAGTGGGCATCGGGCAGCGACAGCGAGAAGCCCTCGGCGGCCCCCGGGCGCATGTCGAGCAGGAACGACGGCCGGCCCCAGCGCGCATACTGCTCGGAGTCGACGTAGAACGGAGCGCCGGCGACGGCGCCGAGCAGCACGTCCCCGGGACCCGCGGGCAGCTCCCCGTCCTCGAGGCAGATCGGCAGGCTGCCGTCGCAGCAGCCGCCGGATTGGAAGAAGGCGAGCGGACCGTGCTCGGCGCGCAGGCGCTCGATCGCCTCGATCGCCGCGTCGGTCGCGGTCACGCTCGCCTCATCCACAGCTGCCGTCCTTCTCCTAGAAGAAGCCCATCGGGTTCTTGTCGTAGCTCACCAGCACGCACTTGGTCTGCGAGTAGTGGTCGAGCATCATCCTGTGGTTCTCGCGCCCGACGCCCGAGCTCTTGTAGCCGCCGAAGGCCGCGTGGGCCGGGTAGAGGTGGTAGCAGTTGGTCCACACCCTGCCCGCCTTGATCGCGCGCCCCATCCTGAACGCGCGGCTTCCGTCGCGGCTCCAGACACCCGCGCCCAGCCCGTACAGCGTGTCGTTTGCGATCTGCAGTGCCTCGCGCTCGTCCTTGAAGGTGGTGACCGCCAGCACGGGGCCGAAGATCTCCTCCTGGAAGATGCGCATGTCGTTGGTGCCCTTGAACACCGTCGGCTCGTAGTAGTAGCCGCCGGCGAGCTCGCCGGGGAGCATGTTGCGCTGCCCGCCGATCAACAGCTCGGCGCCCTCGTCGCGGCCGATCTGGACGTAGCTCTCGATCTTCTCGAGCTGAGCGCTCGAGACCTGCGGGCCGAGCTGCGTGCTCTGCTCGAGCGGGTGGCCCTGTTTGATCGCGCCGATGCGCTCGAGGCAGCGCGCCATGAACTCGTCGTAGATCGACTCCTGGATCAGCGCCCGCGACGGGCAGGTGCAGACCTCGCCCTTGTTGAACGCGTACA
>DAINPC010000100.1:0-8198 GCA_036743695.1 Solirubrobacteraceae bacterium
TGGGTGTTGCCGGAGGCGAGCTTGCCGAGTCCGCCTGCGAGCTGGGTGTTGCCGGCGCTCAGCCGGCCGAGGCCTACCGCGAGCTGGCCTGCGCCGCCGCTCAGCCCGGCGAGCCCGCCGCTGAGTGTGTGTCCGCCGGTGGCCAGGCGATGCAGGGCGGAGTCGAGCGCCAAGGCTCCTTCTTCGGATTCTCTGGCGCCGGTTGCGAGCCGGTCGGCGCCCGAGCGCAGGCGGTCCAGTCCGGCCGTCAGCTGTGAGAGCTCGGCCGGGAGATCCGCCAGCAGCTGTAAGCCCTGAGCGAGCTGCTGTTTGATGCGGGTGAGCTGTGAGAGGCCGTTCGCTTCGATCAGCTGGGCGATGGCGGCGAGGTCTTCTGTGAGGGCCGGATAGTGCGGGTCGCCACGTCCGGCGGTCATCGCGCCGAGTTCGTTCCTCGCTTCGTCCAGCCGGGTGCGCAGCTGCTGATCGGAGGCCTGCAGGTTGGCGAGGAAGCCGGCCCAGGCGTGGAGCTGTTCGGCGAGCACCTCGATCGGCCGGATCAGCACGTGGACTGTGTTGTCGAGCGTGTCCATCCCGCCCGCGAGCTGCGCGGCGCCGGCCGTTAGCGGGCCGTCGGATGTGGCGAGATGTTCGGCGCCCGCGGCGGCTTCGTCGATTCCGCCGGCGAGCGTGGCCGATCCGCTCGCCGCCTGGGCGATGCCCGTCTGCAGCTGCTTGGCGCCGTCACCGGCGCGGCTCGTTTCGCTCGCCAGTCGCCTTGCGCCTGCGTGGGCGCGGCCCGTTTCGGTTGCGAGTCGCTTTGCGCCTGCGTGGGCGCGGCCCGTTTCGCTCGCCAGCCGCTTGGCGCCATTCTCGGCTTTGCCCGTCTGAGCCGTGAGTTCAGCGGCGCCGCTCTGGGCGCGTCCGGCTCCGTTGCCGAGCGATCTTGCGCCGGCCGCAGCCGAGACCAGGCCGCCTTGCAGCTGCGCGACGCCGTCGCTTGCGCGGCTCAGTCCCGATCGCAGGCCCTTGATCCCGCGCTGGGCGCCTTCCAGGCGCTTGGGAGCGGACGTGAACGCAGCGTGGGCCTCAGAGAGCTTTCGTTGTGCTCCGGCGACGGAAGCCGGGCCGAGCACCGCGGCGACGTCGGGTTCGCGGGCTATCGATTCCTGCCAGTGCATCAGGGCCCGGAGGCGCTGGGGTGTGGTGATCGCGCCGCGCTCGGCGCTCGCGACGATCACGAACGGCGCCGACCAGCCCGGGCCGATCGTGCGTTCCACCATTCCCACCGCGATGCGCGCGGGGCTTGAGGCGGGAAGCTCCGATGCGTCCGGTGGGCCCATACGCAGCGCGCCGGCGGGGGCCGCCAGCGCCAGCATCCCGACGAGGATCATCGGAACGGTGATGGCGGGGTGGGCGATCAGCCGTTCCGCCAAGGCTCCCGCTCGCGTGCGGCGCCCGGCGGTACGGGAACGGGTGAGCCGGATCTCCCAGCGGTCCAGACGGGGGCCGAGCAGACGCAGCAGCGCCGGCATCGCGCTCAGCGCCAGCGCGACGCTCAGAATGCCCGAGATGACGACCCCGATCGCCACAGGGCCGAGCAGCCCGGGCGTCGCTACTGCGCTCGCGGCGAGCATCGTCAGCGCCAACGTGCCCCCTGCGGCGGCGATCGTGCGCCCGGCTGAGGAGGACGCGACCGCGACCGCCGTCTGATGGTCGCAGCCGCCGGCCAGCTCCTGGCGCACGCGCGAGACCATCAGCAGCGCATAGTCGACCCCGAGCGCGAGGCTCATCATCGCGGCGATCGCGACTCCCAGCGAGTTGACCGGCGTCAGGAAGCTCGCCAGCCACAGCAGCCCGTGCCCGGCCATCACCGTCGCGCCTCCCATCGCGAGGGGCACGGCGGCGGCCACCGGCGAGCGGAAGACCATCAGCAGGACGAGGATCAGCACGGGCAGCGCGATCATCTCGGCCCGCTCGGTGTCCGCCATCGTGGCGTTCTGAAGCGCACGCCCGATCACCGCGACGCCGGTCAGGTAGCTGTGCACCGGGTGCTGGACGGTGCGGGCGATCACGGCTTCGGTGCCTGGCACCACCGCCATCGCGCGGCTCGCGGGCCGGATGTAGGTCACGAGGACGAACGCGGCGCCGGCCTGGGGGCGCAGCGATCGGACCCTGGTCGATCGGTCCCAGGGCGAGAGCACCTGGACCGCTCTGATCTGCCGCAGCGCAGCCACCAGCCGCTGCCCCTGGCGGTCGACTTCTGCGGGTGGGCCGCGCAGCAGGACGGCGATCGGGATCGTGTTGCCGAACTTGGCGGCGAGCATCGCTTCGGCCCGTGAGGAGGGCGTGCCGGGCACCTCCAGGGACATCGGCGCGAGCCTGCCCTCCAGGCCCCTGCCGAGGAACGTAAGCGCGGCGATCGCCGCGCCCCACGCGATCAGGACCGAGGCCGATCGCCACCTCGGGACGGTGGGAGCCGGCTCGCTGCGCCTGCTCATGGCTACCTCCTGGGTGGTGATCGTCGAGGAGCAACCCCGCTAACAACGTGTCGGCAATCTTTGTATCACAGATACATGTCACATTGATCTGTGTACCGTCAGTCCCAGTTATGCTTGGGTCATGGCCAAAGCGAAGAGCGAGCAGCGGCTGACGATCGATGAGCTCGCACAGAACACCGGGCTGACCGTGCGCAACGTGCGCAGCTACCAGTCACGCGGGCTGATCCCCCCACCCGAGGTGCAGGGCAGGACCGGCTACTACGGCGCCGAGCACCTCTCGCGGCTGGCGCTGATCCGGGAGATGCAGGCCCAGGGGTTCAACCTCGCCGCGATCGCCCATCTGCTGGAGGAAGCCCGCGGCGCCGGCGAGGAGGTCCTCGGCTTCACGCGCGCCCTGATGACCCCCTTCGAGACCGAGGCACCGGAGATCGTCGAGCACGCCGACCTTCTCAGGCGACTCGGAGGCGATGTCGAGCAGAAGCTCATCGCCAAGGCGCAGAAGCTCGGCCTGGTGATCCCGATCGGCGAGGACAGCTTTGAAGTCCCCAGCCCAACCCTGCTGGCCGCAGGCGAGCGACTGGTCGCGCTGGGCGTCCCGCTGGAGGCCGCTCTGGACACGATGGACAAGCTCAGACGCCACAACGAGCGCATCGCCGAAACCTTCGTGCAGATGTTCCTGGCGTTCATCTGGAAGCCCTTCGACGACGCCGGGCGGCCCGAGTCCGACTGGCCCCAGGTGCGATCGGCGCTCGATCAGCTGCGCCCGCTCGCCTCAGAGACGCTCACCGCCGGCTTCGGACCCACGATGACCAAGGCCGTCGAGGTGGCCTTCGGCAAGGAACTCGACCGCGGGGTCGCACGCAGGCCGTGACCGCCCGGTGGGCGAGCGCGGCGGGAAGCGCGGCGAGCGCGGCGTCTCACGTACCAGGCGGGTCTGAGCAGACCGACGGGCGCGACGACCTGCCGCCGCCTACCGCTTGGGGCACGGCGCCCTGAAGTTCACGGTCACGGTCTCCGGTTTAGATTCGTTGCCGTTTTCGGCGAACGTCAGATCCGAGCGCGCCCGGAAGCCGCCCTTAGGACAGCTCTTCGGCACCCTGCCGTAGTACACGGTCTTGCCGTTCTTCCTGTACGCCGCTCCGAGCGTTATGTCGATCGCTTCGACCGACGCGTCGGGAGCCCCCGGCACCGTTTCGACGAGCGGCACCTGGGCGATCAGCTCCGGGCCGAAGCCGCCGGCGCCGGCCAAGTGGGTCAACGTCGCGGTCGTCGGGATTTCAAGCGACACCGGCGAATGCCCGTCGGTGAAGAACTCGAGACCGCCGCCGGGCGCGAAGAACGACGAGATTTCTGCCGTCTCATGCACCCGTTCCTTGCCGAACGCCACGACGCCATACGCCTTGCCGACCGGTCCCGCCGCCGAACCCTTCGGGCAGCGCTGCGGTTCGCGTTCTTCGACGATCGTTTTCAGCGGGCACGTCGGGAAGCCCTGCGGGTGCAGATGCACCCCGACCGGCAGGAACGCGGTGACCCCGATCAGCGGCGGCGGAAAGCCACCGTATTCCGTCCCGGAGATGCTCACCTGCGCCCGCACCGCCGCCCCCGCCCCGAGGATGTTGCCGGTGTGCGGGAACCCCGGAATCGGAACCGCGCTGCCCTTCACTTTCACGCTCGGCAGCGCCGTCGCGACACCCGGGAGCGCGAGCACCCCCACGCTCAGCACCGCGAGACACTTGAACACTCTGCGCATCGGCGTCACTCCTCTTTCGTTGGACAAGCGGCACTCCATCCACTTCGTCGCTACCCGCCGATCGGCGCGCGCGAGCTCGCGCCGCACGCAAACAGAAACTGGGAGACCAACTCCCCGCCGTACGGGTAAGGCGCCTTGATGAACCCGCGGTGGTTGGCGCACATCACCGCCACCGTGTCGTCCTCGGCGACCCCGGCCTTGCGCAGCGCGCGCGCCAGCGCGTTCGTGCGGTGCTGCAGCTGGCCGAAGCTCACCGCTCCGCGCTCGTCCACGACCGCCGCCCGATCCGGGTGGCGGATCGCCGCGACGGCGCACGCCCCCGCCGGCGTCAGCCCCCAGCGGCGCAGCACCGCGAGCGTCCGGGCGAGCCTGTCCGGGCGCGTGGCGTGAAGCATCCGCGAGCGCCAGAGCGTCACTCCCAGCCGCTGGTGTGCCGCGGCGCCACGCGCCGGCCGTGGCGCGGCTAGCTCAGACGCCAAGCCGTCAGCCTCCCCGGGGCGTGTGGCGCGCCCCGCCCGGAACGCCGCGCGGGTGCCGCGGCCGACGATGGTCGAGCCGCGGCACCCGGGTCGACCCGGTGTGGAGGGGGGTCACCGGGGGTTCTCCGAGCGCCACGCGGGGGAGCGTGGCGCTGGAGCAACACCCGATGCGTGAACGATGCAGCGGGCTCGGGTGGAAGGTTGGGCGTGGCTGAACGGCGCGAGAACGTGACGTAGGTCATCGGCATGTCAGTTGCTCGGCTCCTCACAATGGCTCGCGATCGGTCGGCGGCCTGCGGCCTACGATCATGCCCGCCAGGCCCGCATGATCGACTCCGCCCGCCTCAAATAAACGTCGGTGCACACGCTAGCCCATCATGCGCGTCACGTCAACGCCTCCTACCAGCCACCGTTGTATCCGCCCATTAGTCGAAGCGACGCGCGCAGCGACGGACAGGGTCAGGTTCACAGATAAACACTCGTAGCTGGTTTTGCAGGCCCCGCCGATAGGCGGTCTCGCCATCGGCTTCCCGCTCCCCTGAGGAGCCGGCACAAGGGCCTGGCGGCCGGGCGGGCGCGCGGCGGCCGTGCTCCCCGCTGCCGTGCTCTCCACGCGAACGAGGGGGCCGTGCCGACCGTCAAGCGCAGCTGGGGACGACCTCGCATTCGATCTCCGCCAGCCGGCGCGCTTCCCGCTGGGCCACAAACGCCGCGCGCGCCCGCCGGCCGAACTGGCTCGGTTAGCCAAGGAGCCCCGCGCACAATGCAAATCCCCGCCAACAGCCCCTCAGGACAGCGCCAGGGTCAGCGCAGCTCCCAGCGCGCAGCGCGACGACGGCCCGCGCCGAACGCCACGGCCGTCGTCGCCCTCCACCGCGGCCAAGACGAATCGTCGAGGCGAGACCCACACCGATCAGAGCCCCCACAAGCAAGCCGACCGCGACCGGGAGGATCCGCGCGACCATCACGCTCGAGGTGGCGGCCCCGTCGATCGGTCATCCCGCTGCACGTCGGCCTGAGCCACGACGTCCGCGACCGTCGACTCCGCGTACCCCTTCGCGAGCATCACCTCGGCGGTGGCGTGGATGATCCGGGCGCGCCGGCTGCGGGCCACGACGGCCGCGGGCGACCCGTGGCGGCCGCGCGGCAGCCGCGCAGGCGCGTGGCCGCCAGGCGCCACGTCGCGCGGGGAGTCCGCAAGCTGCACGTGCGGGGGGTGCCGCGACGAACGCACAATGCTCCCCGCCGCCACGAATGTCGATGAGCTTCCACGCAACGGTCAGGGCAAGGTTCTGGGGCGCGAGCTGGACTACTCGCGCTGGCCGCTGGCGCCAGTGCGCGAGCTACGGCCTATTACGGCCGAACAGGTCGTGCGCTCGGATCCACTCTTCGGCGATGATCGCCCAGCCGAGCGAGAGCTCGCCGCAGAGCACCGTCGCCGCGACGATCTCGGCGAGCTTGCGCACCTTCCCGGTCCCGTAGCAGCCAAGCAGTTCCAGGCACTCGCGCTGGGTGGCGAGGCCCGTGCCGCCGCCGTAGGTGGCGACGATCAGCGAGGGGATCGTGATCGAGCCGTAGTAGTCGCCGTTTCCGAGCAGCTCGCTGAAGCCGAGGGCCGCGGAGGACTCCGCGACATTGGCCGCGTCCTGGCCGGTCGCGATGAACAGCGCGGCGATCCCGTTGGCCGAGTGGGCGCCGTTGTTGTTGACCCCGGACATGAACCCGCCGAGGTTCGACACCTGCCGCGCCCGGAACAGCCGCTCGCCGGTGGTGTGCATGTGCTCCTCGATCAGGGCGGCGGGAAGCGTCGCCTCTGCGACGACGCGCTTGCCCCGGGTGCGCAATATGTTGACCTGCGAGCTCTTCTTGTCGGTGGCGAAGTTCGACTCCAGATAGAAGTTGGTGATGCCCTCGTAGTTGGATGTGATCCACGCGCACGCCGCGGCGGTCGCCTTGCCCGTGAGGTTCTGCCCCGCGGCGTCGCCGGTCGTGTAGTCAAAGCGCGTGAACAGGATCCGGCTCGCGGAGTACTGCTCGATGCCGCGCAACCGGCCGATGCGCGTGGTGGTCTCGGCTGCCTGCTTGATCTCGGCGAAGTGCTTCCTCAGCCATTCTCCGAACGCTCGTGCCTCGCGGGCGCTCTCGAACACGAAGGCGGGCGCCCGCTGCATCGCGTCATCCAGGATGGTGGTCTTCACGCCGCCCGCCTCGTGCAGCATCTTCATCCCGCGGTTGTAGCTCGCGACCAGCGTGCCCTCGGTGGTCGCGAGGGGAACGTAGAACTCGCCCTGCGCGTGCTCGCCGTCGACGAGCAGCGGCCCGGCGATGCCGATCGGCACCTGCGCGACCCCGGTGAAGTGCTCGACGTTCCCGGGAAGGATCGACGGGTCGAAGGAGTAGCGGGAGACGTGCTCCAACGCCACCCCGGTCTGCTCGCGCAGAAACGCGCGGCGCGCCTGCGCCGCGGCGGGCGTGTAGTCATCGTCGCGATCGCGCGGAATCTTCCTGCGGGGCGGCTCGGTAACTGCCATGTGCTGCATTCCTTTCGTCGTCGCTTCAGCTGTGGTGCGCCGCGTCGGTGCGGCAGCGGGAGCACCGGCGCGGACCTTCCCATCACTTGCGCGTTGGCCTCACCGAGGTGCCCAATGCCACATGCACCGGCGCGCGCATGCGCGCCTACGGTTTGCTGCTGGCGATTCGCAGGCGCCCGCGCCATTGCTCGGAGTCGAACGAAGCCGGCTCGTTCTCTGCGATGAATCGCTCGAGCACCGCGATGAAGCGCCCGGGCGTCTCGAGTTGCGGCAGGTGGCCGACCCCGTCGAAGACCTCGAGCTGGCTGGCGGGAATCGCCTCGTGCGCGTTCTCGCCGTGGTGGCGGGGGATGATCGGATCGCGTGCGCCCCAGATGATGAGGACGGGCATGCCCTCGGCGAGGTACAGCCGGTCGCCGGCGTGGACGCGCTGGCCGCCGGTGTGAATGACCGAGCGCAGCGTGGCGAGGAACGCGGCCCGGCGGTCGGGGTCGGCGAGCGAGGCGTAGCCGCGTAGAACCTCCGCGACGTCGGCGTTCGGCCGCAGCCCGACGGCCGCCAGGACGCGCGCGAGGGCGGATCCCACCGTGCGTCCCGGGCCGGCCGTCGCGGCGATGAACAGGTTCGCGCCCGGAAGCGCCGCCGCACGTAGGACCGGGCTGACCTCCGGACCGAGCCCGCCGCTTGAGACCAGCACCAGGCGCTCGGTCATCTCGGGGAACTGGTAGGCGAACTGCATCGCGATCCCGCCGCCGAGCGAGTGCCCGACGAGCGTCGCGCGCTCGTGGCCGAGCGCGATCAGCAGATCGCGCAGGCCGGCCGCGAGCGCCCCGATCGAGTAGTCGCCGGCACCGGGCGCCGAGGAGCCGTGGCCCGGCAGGTCGGGTGCAACCACGGTGTGCGCCCGCGCCAGCGGCTCGATCACCGCCTGCCAGTTCTCGAAGGTGCCGCCCATCCC
>DAINPC010000101.1:0-8152 GCA_036743695.1 Solirubrobacteraceae bacterium
CTTCTGCGTGTGGCCCTCGTAGCGCGCCTCGACCGCGACCGTGTCGCCATCGCCATGCTGGGCTGCTGTCACCTGCGGTACGTAACGTGGCAGATTGGCGACGTCCGCGAGCGCGGCGAACACGCGGTCCGGCGGGGCGGCGACGTACTGAGTGTGCTCGTGCTCCATGTGTCTCCTTTCGCCGAGCGCCGTCACGTCGGCGCTCGAGGGATGACGCGATCTGCCACGAGCCTAGCGCGCGGTGCTAGATCCTGACGCGCTCGCCCTTCGAGTCGAACAGCGGCTCGCGCGCCACCTCGCCGGCGACCCACACGCCGAAGATGTCCACCTCGACCGCCGCGCCCACCTCGACCTCCGCCGGCAGGTAGGCATAGGCGATCGAGCGTTTCACCGTGTAGCCGTACCCGCCGCTGGTCACGCGGCCGACCACCTCGCCCGCGACGCGCACCGGCTCGTTGCCCAGCGCCACCGAGCGCGGGTCCTCGAGCACGAGGCAGCGCAGGCGCCTGTGCGGCCGGCTCGGCGCGCGGTCCGATCCGATGCCCAGCGCCGCTGAGCCCACGAACGTCGCCTGCTTCTTGACGCAGAAGCCGAGGCCCGCCTCATACGGGGTCTCATCGGGAGTGATGTCCGCCGCCCACACGCGGTAGCCCTTCTCCAGGCGAAGCGAGTCGATCGCCCGGTAGCCGCCCGTGATGAGGCCGTGCTCGCGTCCCGCCTCCCGCAGCGTCCGCCACAGGCCCGCTCCGTACTCGGTCGGGCAGTAGAGCTCCCAACCCAGCTCGCCCACGAACGTCACCCGCAGCGCGCGCACCGGGACGTCGCCCACCGCCAGTTCGCGCATGCTCATGTAGACGAAGTCCAGGGCGTCGTCGGTGAGCCCGGAGAGGATGTCCCGCGCTCGCGGGCCCCACAGCGCGAAGCACGCCCAGCGTGCCGTCACGTCGGCGCAGCGCACGCTTCCGTCCTCGGGCGCGTGGCGGCGAATCCAGCTGAGGTCGTGGTTTCCAAACGCCGTCCCCGTGACGATCGAGAACAGCTCCTCCTCCACGCGCGTGACCGTGAAGTCGCACTCGATGCCGCCGCGGCTGTTGAGCATCTGCGTGTAGGTGATCGCGCCCACTGCGCGCGCGACGCCGTTGTCGCACAGCCCTTCCAGGAAGGCCGCCGCCCCGGGCCCCGCGATCTCCAGCTTGGCGAAGGAGGACTCGTCGAACAGTCCCGCGCGCTCGCGCGTACCGACGTGCTCGGCCCCGATCGCCGGCGACCAGTGCATTCCCGCCCAGCCCCGCGGGCGCAGCGACTCCTGGCCGGCGGCGGCGTTGGACTCATACCAGTTGACCCGCTCCCAGCCCGACTTCTCGCCGAACTCCGCGCCGTGCTCCGCGTGCCACGGGTAGGCGCTGGAGGTCCGTAGCGGCCGCCCCGCCAGGCGCTCGTGTCCCGGGTAGCGGATGTCGTAGTAGGTCTCATAGACCTCCTTGGTGCGCTTCAGCGTGTAGCTCGGCGAGCGGAAATGCGGACCAAAGCGACGGATGTCCATCTCCCACACGTCCATCGAGGGCTCGCCCGCGAGGATCCACTCGGCCATTACGCGCCCGATCCCGCCGGCGCCCGCCAGGCCGTGCGCGCAGAAGCCAGCCGCCACGAAGAAGCCGCGCACCTCGCTCTCGCCCAGGCAGAACTCGTTGTCGGGCGTGAACGCCTCCGGCCCGTTGATCAGCCGGGTGACGGTGATCTCGTCCATCGCCGGGACGCGCTTTGAGGAGTTCTTGGCGATCTCCTCAAAGCGCGGCCAGTCCTCTTCGAGCAGCCGCCCGTTGAAGTCCGCCGGAATCGCGTCCATGAGATGCCCGTCCAGAGCCCACGGCGCCGACTCGCGCTCATAGCCGCCCATCACCAGCCCCCCGCCCTCCTCGCGGAAGTAGATCAGCAGGTCCGGGTCGCGCAGCGTCGGCAGGTGGACCTCGCCGTCGCCCACGCCGCGCTCGCGGAACGGCTGCGTGACGAGGTACTCGTGCGCGAACGGCACGATCGGCACGCGCACCCCGGCCAGGCGTCCGATCTCCGCGGCGAACATCCCGCCCGCGTTGACCACCACCTCGGCCTCGATCGAGCCCCACTCCGTCTGCACGCCCCGTACCCGTGGGTGGGTGGGGATCCGATCGTCGATGTCGATGCCCGTGACGCGTGTGTGCGTGAACACGCGGCAGCCGCCCTCGCGCGCCCCGTTCACCAGCGCGGTCGTCAGAAGCGATGGGTCCAGGTAGCCGTCGCTCGGCAGGTAGGACGCGCAGCGCACCCCGTCGGTGCTCATCAGCGGAAACAGCTCGCGGGCCTGCTCTGCCGAGATCAGCTCCAGCGGCAGCCCGAACGTCTTCGCCCACGCCACCTGGCGCAGGACCTCCTGCTCGCGCTCGGGCGTGCACGCCAGGCGGATGCCGCCGCACTGCACCCAACCGCAGTCCAGCGTCCTGTAGAGCTCCACCGAGTCCATCATCATCCGCGTCAGCGACACGCTGGAGCGCAGCTGTCCCACCAGCCCTGCCGAGTGGAAGGTCGAGCCGCTGGTCAACTCGTTGCGGTCCAGCAGCACCACGTCGCGCTCGCCGAGCTCGGCCAGGTGGTGGGCGATCGAGGCGCCTCCCACGCCGCCGCCGATGATGACCACACGCGCGCGGTCGGGGAGCTCGCGGGCTCTGGCCACGGCGCCGACCCTCACGCGCCCGCGGCGGCGAGGCACTCCTCGAAGTCGGGCCGCTCCACCGCGTCCTGCAGGCGCTTGAAGTGCTCGCGCGCGTAGCCCTCGAAGTCGAAGTCCAGCTCGGAGACAGCCGCCTGGACCACGCCCCACGCCGCCTCGCGGGCGTCCGAGAGAACGCGCGTGAGCTGCAGCTCCGCACGCTGGCGGTCCGTCGGCATGCCACCGTGGTAGGCGCCCAGCAGGCGCTCGTCGTCGGCCTCGTCGAAGCCGTTGTTGATCGACAGGTTGCCCAGGTCGAAGCGGGGATCGCCCATCCCCGCATACTCCCAGTCCACGATCATCATGCGGTCATCCTCGCGAGCTCGGATGATGTTCCCGGCGAGCAGGTCGTTGTGGCACGGGCGCGGGTCCTTCAGCGCGAGGATCGCGTCGATGCGTGCCGCGCACTGGACGGCCTCGGCGTAGCTCGCGGGCAGCTCGCCGCCACGGGCGCGCACGGTCGCCGCATAGTCCGCGAGCAGATCCGGCACCCGGAAGCGCCGCGGCAGGCGCACGGGCGAATCGTGGAAGCGACGCAGCGCCAGCGCGATCTCCCGGGCTCCGTCCGCGACCTCATCGGCGCCGACCGCGGTGCAGGCGATGAAGCGCGTCAGGAGGCAGTCGCCAAAGCCGCCCACCACCGCCGGCGCGATACCCAGGCTCGCCGCCGCATCGTTGGCCAGCCGCTCCGTCTCGCGGTCTATGCCCAGCAGGTCCGTGTCCCTCCCGGGCCTGCGCAGGACGAACTCGCTGCCGCCGAGCGTGACGCGATAGTTGCGGTTGGTGATGCCACCATCGAGAGGGACCGGCTCGCCGCTGAGGGGACCCAGCGATGATTCGAGGCCCTCAAGGATGTCGTTCAGCTCGCCCACCGCTCCCAGCCTCGTTGCGCGATAAGGCACGCAGCCTATACCTTCAACCCGATGAGCCGAGCCGATCGCATGCATGGTCGAGCGGGGTGGTGAAGCCGTGAGCGAGCCGCCGCCGGACCCACGCTCTGCCGCCGAGCTGATGGCCGGCGTGGACCTGCAGGCGGCCCGGCGCGCGATCGCCGGCGCTGCGCTGCGGACCCCCACGATCGCCTGCGACGAGTTGGCCGAGCACGCCGGGGGAGCGGTGGCGCTGAAGGCCGAGTGCCTGCAGCGGACGGGATCGTTCAAGCTGCGCGGCGCGCTGAGCAAGGTCGCGGCCCTCGGCGAGCACGCGGGCGCGGGGCTCGTCACCGCCAGCGCCGGCAACCATGCCCGCGCGGTCGCCCAGGCCGCGCGCGTGAGGGGCGTCGGCTGTGAGGTCTTCATGCCGCGCGATGCTGCGGTCTCCAAGGTCGCGGCCGTCGAGCAGCTCGGTGCGCACGTCCATCTGGACGGCGGCTCGGTCGACGACGCCCTCGAGCTGGCCATCGCGCGCGCCGAGCAGGGCGGCCCGGCATTCGTCCACCCCTTCGACGACCTCGACGTGATCGCCGGCCAGGGCACGCTCGGGCTCGAGCTGCTCGAGGACGTCCCCGACCTGGCCCGCGTGGTCGTCCCGGTCGGCGGCGGCGGGCTCGCCAGCGGGGTGGGGATCGCGCTGCGTCGTGCGCGCCCGGAGGTCGAGCTGGTGGGCGTCCAGGCGCGGGCGTGCGCGCCCGTCGCGCGAGCGCTGACGCTGCCGGGCGCAGCGCAGGCCGGCGAGCCGGCGAGCGCGTTCACGATCGCCGACGGAATCGCGCTCAAGCGTCCCGGTAGGCTCACCCTGCCGCTCCTGCGGGAGCTCCTGGACGGGATCGAGACGGTCACAGAGGATGAGATCGCCGACGCCATGGTGTTCCTCGCGGATCGCGTCAAGCTCGTGGGCGAGGGCGCGGGTGCCGTGGCCGTGGCGGTCCTGTTGAGCGGGCGCCTGGCCCCCCTCGCCGGCACGACGGTGGCGATCGTCTCGGGCGGCAACGTCGACAGCGGCTTGCTGGCCGGACTGCTGCGCCGCAGCGAAACCGAGGCGGGCCGCCGTGTGCGCATCTTCACCCGCGTCGCCGACCGACCGGGTGCCCTCGCCGAGCTGCTCGATCTAGTCGGCCGCGCGCGCGCCAACCTGGTGAGCCTGGAGCACGTGCGCGAGGCGGTGCCGTTGCAGGTCGGCGAGACCGGCGTCGAGCTGACGCTCGAGACGCGCGGCCCGGGGCACACCGAGGATCTCGTGAGCGCGCTGCAGGGCGCGGGCTACGAGGTGATCGTGGAGTAGCGGGCCGGCTTCACAGCGCGCTGAGCACCTGCGCCGGCCGGGGCACGGCCCGAGGGGTGATCTGCCAGAGTGCCGGCCATGCCCCGCTACGAGCTCGACGGCAAGGTGGCGCTGGTGACCGGCGGCGCCCGCGGCATCGGCTTCGCCACGGCCCGTGCGCTGCTGGCGCGCGGCGCCTCGGTGCTGATCGTCGACCTGGATGCGGACGCGGCGGCGCAGGCCGCCGCGCAGCTGCACGACTCGCGGGCGGTCGGGATCGCCGGGGACGTCACCGATCGAAGCGCCATGCAGCGCGCGGTGGCGGCGGCCGTCGGGCGCTTCGGTGGTGGCCTCGATGTGGTCGTCGCCAACGCCGGCATCGCCTCGCGGGTGGCGACCTTCCGCGCCACCCCTCCGGAGACCTTCGAGCGCGTGCTCGACGTCAACCTGCTGGGCGTGTGCCGGACCGTCGACGCGGCGCTACCGGAGATCGTCGCCCGCGGGGGCCACGTAGTGGTGGTCTCCTCCATCTATGCCTTCACCAACGGCATCGGCACGGTCGCCTATGCGATCAGCAAGGCCGGCGTCGAGCAGTTCGGCCGGGCGCTCAGGGCCGAGCTCGTCCAGCACGGAGCCAGCGCCAGCGTCGCCTACTTCGGCTTCATCGACACCGAGATGCTCCACCGCGCGATCGACGCCGATCCGCTGGCGGTTGAGATGCTCGACGCCTTCCCCAAGCCGCTGCGCAAGCGCATCGGCCCGGCGGCCGCGGGAGAGGCGATCGTCGAGGGCATCGAACGTCGCCGGCCGCGCATAATCCGCCCGCGCCGCTGGGTGGCCATGTCGGTCCTGCGCGGCATCCTCAACCCGTTGAGCGACGCCCAGATCGAGCGTCACGAGAAGACCCAGGCGAGCCTGCGCAAGCTCGACGCACGCGCGGGCGAGGATCAGCCGACCACGGCCTGAGCGCCCCCAGCGAGCTGCTCGTCGCGCTGGCCCTGCGCCACGGCGATCGGCTGATCGAGCGCAGCCGACAGCTCGTGCTCGGCAACCTGCCGCTGCTCGAGGCCTTCATGGCCTGTGATACGCGGGTGTCTAGGACACTGAGGCGGTCTGTGAGCCGACCGGCGGGCGACGCCCCCGCGAACCGAGTAGGGCCTCGATGACCTCCGCGGTGTCGGGCTTGCCCAGCAGGAAGCCCTGGGCCATCTCGCAGCCCATCTCTTCGAGCGTCGCCAGCTGGTCGCGCTCCTCGATGCCCTCGGCGATCACCGACAGCGACAGCGCCTCGCCGACGCCCAGGATCGCCTGCAGCAGCTCGCGACTCTGGCCGCCGTCGTTCAACGCGGCGATGAAGCTCCTGTCGATCTTGAGGATGTCCGCGGGCATGCGCTGAAGCTGGGAGAGCGAGGCGTAGCCGGTGCCGAAGTCATCGATCGCGACACGCACGCCGAGCGCCTTGATCTCCTTGAGCGCCTCGCACGCGGCGGACACGTCGCGCATCAGCGTCGTCTCGGTGAGCTCCAGGGTCAGCAGCGAGGGATCGATCCCGGAGCTCTCCAGCGCGCGTCTGACGTCCTCGGCAAACTCCTTTCGGGCCAGCTGATGCGCGAAGACGTTGACGGCGATCGCGAGCTGCAGTCCTTCGCCCGCCCACACCGCCGCCTGACGGCAGGCCTCCCCGAGCACCCAGCGGCCGATCTGCACGATCATCCCGCTTTCCTCAGCCAGCGGGATGAAGCTGTCGGGGACCACCACGCCCCGCTTGGGATGGTGCCAGCGGATCAGCGCCTCGACGCCCACGACCGTGCGGCTCGGGAGCTTGAAGATCGGCTGGTAGAGCAGGAAGAACTGCTCCTGCTGCAGCGCCGCGCCGAGGTCCGCCTCGAGCTCCACGCGGCCCTCGGCCCCGTGGCGCATGCTCGCATCGAACAGCGTATAGCGGTCCTTGCCCGCGGCCTTGGCCGCATACAGGGCCAGGTCGGCGTCGCGGAGCAGATCGTCAGGGGTCGTGTATCGCCCGACCGCCACGCCGATGCTGGCGGTCACCGAGAGGATCTGGCGTCCGTCCTCGAGCTCGACCGGCTCGCGCAGGACCTCCGTCAGGCGTTCGGCGAGGGCATCGAGCATGGCCTCGTTAGCCGCGGAGTCCACCAGCACCACGAACTCGTCCCCGCCGTGGCGCCCGACGGTGTCACCGTCGCGCACGGTGCACTCGAGCCGTTTGCCCACGGCCTTCAGGAGCTGATCTCCGGCCGCGTGGCCGAGGCTGTCGTTGACGTGCTTGAAGCCGTCGATGTCGATGAACAGGGCGCCCGCCAACATGCCCGGATGACGCGCCGAGCGCGCCAGCAGCTGTTCGGCGCGGTCGAGCACCAGGGCGCGGTTGGGCAGCCCGGTGAGCGTGTCGTGCAGGGCCTGGTGGGCGAGCTCGCGGGTCTTCTCGTGCACGAGCGCCAGGGCGCGCCTGCGCCCTGTGCCCAGGACGAAGCCGAGCAGGCCGAACATCAGGCTGAGCAGGGTGCCGCCGATGAGCAACGAGAGCGCGTGCCAGTTGCTGCCCACGCCGCTCGCCACCGGGGCGGCGAAGCTCTGCACGGTCCAGCCGTTGCGAAGGTCGATCTTCGAGGCCTGCTCGCCGCCGCGTGCCCGGCCGCTGGTGAAGGTGACGTGGGAGCCGGGCGCGTCGAAGCGGAACATCACGGCCACGTTGGGGTGGCCTTCGAGCGCGCGCGCCAGGACCACCTTGGGCACGAGCAGCTCGCCCAGCCAGCCCCTGAAGCGGCGGTGGCGGGCGGCGAGCGTCGTGGGCACGGTCCCGCCCTGGTACACGGGCGTCTCCACGCCCGACGTCGTGCTGCCGCCGACGATGAACGGCGCATAGCTCGGCTGGCCCGTGTCGCGCGTCCCCACGAGCGTCGGCGCGAGCGCGCAGTAGTCCAGCTGCCCGGGCAGGTAGCTCTTGGCGTTCCTCGCCAGCCCGGCCACGGCCAGGCAGTAGTAGGGGCGGGAGCCGGAGGGAAGGATCTCGGGGCCTTCCTGCGGTCCCACCGAGGTGGGTCCCAGCGGGCGCAGGGGATTGGCGGCCATGCGCGCCTGGAACGCGGCGAGGCCGCGCGCGGGCACCATCGAGACGAGGCCGATGTTCTGAAGCTCGGGGTAGCGCTGCATCGCGCGGACCGATTCCGCCCACCTGTCGAAGTCGGCCGC
>DAINPC010000102.1:0-8076 GCA_036743695.1 Solirubrobacteraceae bacterium
ATCGTGGCCCCCCAACCCGTCTACTGGCTCGGGGGCTCCTTCCAGGGCATGGCCGTCAGCGAAGCCACGCACGACCCCGGCGGCGCCTACTCCGTCCAGTACGGCAACTGCCTGCAGGGAGGCCAGGGGACCTGCGTGCCGCCGCTGCGCGTGGTCAGCTCGCCCGACAACAGCTTCCTGCCGGGGGGCTCCGTCTCCAGCCGCGCCATCACCGTCCGCGGGCTCCCCGCGCGTCTGGCCCAGCGCGGCCGGACGATCGTGATCGCCACGGGCAGCGTCGTCGTGGACGTCTACGCCAGCAATGCGCGGATGGCGGGCGCGGCCGCCGCACGGATGGTGCCGATCAACGAACCGGGTGCGCCCGAAGCCGCGCTGCCCGTCCGCCTGCCCGACAGCGGCTTCGCCGACACGCCGCTGCCCTCCCAGGTGCCCTCGCCGCTGCAGCCCCTGCGCTGAGCCGGCGCCCCGCGCCTATCCGGAGAGCGGGTGCGGGCCGGGCGGCGCCGGGCGCACGGCGATCGTCATGCGCGTGATCGCGCAGGTGCGCTCGGCGTCGTCGCTGAAGCGCACGTCCCACACCCAGGTGGTGCGGCCACGGTGGATCCGCGTGGCGAGCGCGTGCACCACGCCCTCGGTGATCGGCCGCAGAAAGCTGGTGCTGTTGGAGAGGCCCATCGCCATCTCGCCGTTCTCCATCACCGCCAGCGCGGTCGCCAGCGAGGTCATCGACTCGGCGATCGAAGCGTAGAGCCCGCCGTGAACGAGCCCGGCGGGCTGCTTGAGCTCCTCGCGCACGAGAACCTGGGCCCGGACCTCCACGTCGGAGCATGCGAGCAGCTCCAGACCGTATAGACGATCGAAGCCCCGCAGCACTCCGTTGATCTGCTCGACGCTCGCTGTGCCCATCGCGCCGCCACGATAGCCTACGCTCCTCCGTTGCGGCCCCTGCGGCCAACCACCCCAGGTGGCGGAGTTCACAGACCATGAGCAGATTGGACGAGCTCCCTCCCGACCAGCGCGCGGCGCTCTCCCTGCTCCTGCGCCAGCGCAAGAGCTACGCCGAGGTCGCGCTGCTGCTCGGCATCGCCGAGCGCGCCGTTCACGACCGTGCGCACGCCGCCCTGGCCGTGCTCTGCCCCCGCCAGGCGCGCGAGCTCGCGCCCGAGCAGCGCCAGGAGATCGGCGACTACCTGCTGGGCCAGCAGGCGAGCGTGTCCGAGCGCCTCAGGACGCGCACCCTCCTGAACGAATCCGAGCCCGCGCGCGCGTGGGCGCAGGCGATCGCCGGCGAGCTCGCGCCGCTGGGAGGCACCGGGCTGCCCGAGATCCCGCCGTCCAGGCCGCTCGTGGTCGCGGTCGACGCTCGCCCGGCGGCTCCCGGCCCGCAGAGAGCCCTCGCCACGACCGGGCTCGCTCAGGACGCGCCCGCGGTGGGCGCACCCTCGTCGCCCGCGGGCGAGCCGGGCGCCACATCGACGCCGGCGAGCGGCGCGGGCTCGCCGCCGAGCTCGCGCCTGGGCGGGGCGCTGCTGCTGGCGGCGATCCTGGTGGCGGTGGTGGTGGCGGTGATCCTGCTCACCTCAAGCGGCGGCGGCTCGTCCTCCAAGACGGCGTCCTCCAAGAGCTCCAGCACCTCCACGACGAAAACCGGCCCGACTGTGAGCCCGGAGCTGCCGCTGCACTCGCCCGACGCCAAGAGCAAGACGGTCGGCGTGGTGGCGGTGCTCTCGGAAAAAGGCAAACGCGCCTTCTACATCGAAGCCCAGCACCTGCCGGCGACGAGCGGCTTCTTCTATGCGATCTGGCTCTACAACTCCCCCACCAGCGCCGAGGCGCTCAGCCGCGGCCCGGCGGTCGGCTCCAACCACAAGCTCGCCGGCGGCGCGCCGCTGCCCGCCAACGCGGGCCAGTTCCGTGAAATCCTGCTGACGCGCGAGACCAACCCGCACCCCACCCAACCCGGGCACGTGGTTCTGAGCGGAGCCTTCAGCCTCGGGAGCTGACGGGCAGCAGCTTCCCGGGGTTCATGATCCCCGCGGGGTCCAGCTCGGCCTTCAGCGCCCGCAGCGCCCGCACGCCCACCGCCCCCACCTCGCGCTGCATCCAGGGCACATGATCGCGTCCGATGGCGTGGTGGTGTGTGATGGTGGCGCCGGCGTCGAGGATCGCGCCGGCGGCGGCCTCCTTAACGCTCTGCCACTGGGCGATCTCCTCGCCCTCGCGCTGGCGGGCGATGAACGTGAAGTAGAGCGAGGCGCCCGTCTCATAGACGTGGGAGACGTGGCACATCACGAGCCCCGGCGTGCCCCACCCCTCGAGCGCCGCAGCGATCGCGTGGGCGACGTCGCGGTGAAGCGCGTGCACCTTCGACCACTGCGTGGCGGTCTCCAGTGTCTCCACCATCACGCCCCGGCCGAGCAGCTCATCGCGCAGATAGGGGGCCGCGAAGCGTCCGTGCAGCCATGCCTCGCCGGGCGAGCGCCCGACCTTCAGCGCGCCGCAGCCGCGCGCCAGCTCCAGTGCTCGGGCGCGCCTGTGGGCGACGTCCCGCTCGGAGCCCTCGAAGCCGAAGATGGCAAGGCAGCCGGCGCCGTATCCCCGCAGGCCGAGGTAGGCGCGCCCGAGGCGCCCCTTGGCGCCGCCGTCGCCCGCCAGCGCCAGCGACATGCGCGTCTCCTGCTCGTCTGAGAGGCGCGTGACGTCCGGCAGCACGTGCTCGCGCGCGAGCGTTCGCAGCGCCTGCAGGCCCGCGGCGAGGTCCTCGAAGAACAGGCCTTCATAGATCCGCTCGCGCGGCGCCGGGCGCACCCGCAGCGAGAGCTCGCTGATCACGCCGAGGACTCCCTCCGAGCCGACCAGCAGCTGGCGCAGGCCCGGCCCGGCGGCGCTGGCGGGCACTGCCGGCAGCGCGATGTCGCCCGCGGGGGCGGCCAGGCGCAGGCCGAGCACCATCTTCTCGATCGCGCCATAGCCCGTGGATGCCTGACCCGCGGAGCGCGTGGCCGCGCAGCCGCCCAGCGAGACGTACTCGAAGGACTGGGGAAAGTGCCCGAGGGTCAGCCCGCTGGCGGCGAGCTGGCGCTCCAGCGTCGGCGCGCGCATCCCCGCCTGCACGGTGACCGTGGCCGATTCGTGGTCCAGCGCCAGCAGCGCGCCCATGCGCCCCATGTCCAGCGCCACCACGCCGCCGTGCTCCCCGCGCAGCGGCGCCACGCCGCCGACCACGCTGGTGCCGCCGCCGAACGGCACCACCGCGATCGAGCAGCGCGCGCACAGCTCGAGCACGGCCCGCACCTGATCGTGTCCCGCCGGGTAGAGCACGGCGTCGGGAGCGCCCTCGGGCTCGCCGGCGCGCAGGCGCACGAGATCGGTGTAGCCCTTGCCGGCCGCGTGCAGCACGCGCTGCTCGTGCCCGTCGCGCACGCCCTCCGCGCCGAGGATCTGGCGCAGCTCGGCGAGCACGGGCTCGGACAGGCCGGGCGGGTCCAGGCGGACCCGATCGAGCGCCACCGGCGGTCGCGGGCTGGGCGCCACCCCGACGCTCTCGCGCAGGAAGTCCAGCGCATGCGCGGGCAGCGCCGCCGGATGCCCGGCCTCGCCCCAGCCCCACCAGCGCATCGCCGGCTGGCCGATCTCTGATCGGTCGGCCCGCTCAGCCACTGATCCGCTCCAGTCCGTCGAGCGCCTCCTCGAGCGTGGCCGCCGCGGCGCGGCGGACCATGAAGCCGCCGAAGCGCGGGAAGAACCCGGCCAGCGCCTGGCGCAGCTCGATCGTCACCTCCGTCGCGGGGCTCACCGCCGTGGCGAGCCCCGCATCGGTGCCGGTCGCATCCCGCGCGAGCGGGGCGAGGCGCACCTCCGTCTCGGCGGACTTCAGCAGGCGCGCGAACGGGGTGCCCTCGGTGCGCTGTGCCCACGTCAGCGCCCGCTGCTGCTCGTCGGAGCGCACGACGTCGAAGTCCGCGCGCACGGTCTTCCCCTTGCGGGTCTTCATGACCTCGGTGAAGGCGCCGTGTTCGACATCCTCCACGCGGCTCACGCGCGGCCACCAGCGCGGCAGGTGATGGGGATCGCGCACGAGATCCCACAGCTCCTGCGCTGGTGCGGCGATCGTGCGGCTGCGGCGCGCGGTGGGCACGAACGCCAAGCCTAGGACTCGTAGCTGAGCAGCGCGTGGACGTCGTGCGGGGCGAGACGCTCGCGTCCGTTCAGGAACGCCAGCTCGATCAGAAAGCCGCAGCCCACCACCTGGCCGCCGAGCTGCTCGACCAGGTTGCACAGCGTCGCGGCGGTGCCCCCGGTGGCGAGCAGGTCGTCGTGCACGAGGATCCGCCTGCCGGCGGCCACCGCGTCGGTGTGCAGCTCCAGCTGCCCGGCGCCGTACTCGAGCAGGTACTCGGCGCTGATGGTCTCACAGGGCAGCTTGCCCGGCTTGCGCGCGAGCACGAAGCCCGCGCCCAGCTCCAGCGCGAGCGCGGGGCCGAGCAGGAAGCCGCGCGCCTCGGCCGCCACCACGCAGTCCACGCGCAGCGGGCGGGCGTAGTCGGCCAGCAGACGCACCGAGTCGGCGAGCGCGCCGGCGTCGGCCATCAGCGGGGTGATGTCCTTGAAGTCGATCCCGGGCTTGGGGAAGTCGGGTATGTCGCGGATCAGCGAGCGCAGCGCGAGCGCGCTCATCAGCGGACGATCTTGCGCAGGTCGCGGATCAGCAGCAGGTGCTTGAGGTGGGTGGCCACCGCGGCCAGGTTCTCCAGCGCCTCGACCGCCTCCTTGCGCCGCTCCGGGTTGCGCGAGCGCAGCGCCGGCGCGAGGATCTGCTGCAGCAGGTTGGCCTCGCGGTCGGCCGAGGAGCGGAATACCCGCAGGTTGCGCCCGCCGACGCCGTAGCGCGCCAGCTCGGCCACCGCGGCGATGATCTCGCGCTCGGTCTCATCGAAATAGCGCACGCCGCCGCGCATCTCGCCCTTGACCACGCCGTACTCTTCCAGCTCGCGCACCAGCTTGGCCTCGGCCTTGGTCTCCTCCAGCACGTCCTCCATCGAGTAGAGCGCGCCGGTGGCCTCGCGTACGCTCACACTCGATCGCCACGTGCGCGCTCCGTCGCGACCCACACGGCCGGGGACAGGGGCGCTGTCGCCCGATCGTCCCGCGGCCAGCTCCTGGCGGATCACGCGCAGCGGCAGGAACTCGTCGCGCTGCATGCGCAGGATCGTGCGCAGGCGCGCCACGTCGCCCTGGGTGTAGAGCCGGTAGCCGCCGGGGGTGCGCCTGGGCGTCAGCAGCTTCTGGTCCTCCAGGTAGCGGATCTTGGAGATCGATATGTCGGGGAACTCCTGCGCCAGCGCCTTGCAGACGGCGCCGATCGTCAGCGACTTCTGGCGCTTGCCGAGCTCGGCGCGCCCGGGCGGATCCTGATCGGCCAGCTCGACCTCGAGCGGTCCGGGTGGGGTCGCGTCGGTGGCTGGCGTCCGGATCGCCATCAGCGCGCGTGGAAGGTGAGCTTGTACTTGCCGACCTGCACCTCGTCGCCCTCCTCGAGGTGATGGGACTCGATCCGCGAGCGGTTCACGTAGGTGCCGTTGAGCGAGCCGCAGTCGTCGAGGTACCAGTCCTCGCCGCGGCGGATCAGCAGCGCGTGGTCGCGCGAGACGGTCACGTCGTCCAGGAACACCTCGGAGTCCGGGCGCCGGCCGATGCTCATGCGCTCGCCCTCCACGGAGAAGCTCTCCCCCACGCGCCCGCCGCCCGCGCGGATCACCAGCGCGGGCCCGCGCGCGGTCACCTCCTCCATCTCCACCGGAATCAGCTCGCCCGTCTCGTCGATCCGGTAGGTGGCGGTTACTGGATCCCCGCCCGCCCCGCCGGTGCCCTCGGCGCGCTGGAGCAGCGCGCCGCAGCGCTGGCAGTAGTTGGCGGCCTCGCCGTTGACGAAGCCGCACTCGGTGCAGTGCAGGGCCATGACCGCGCGTCCTCCTAGACCGCCCGCCGCGGCGGCGGGCCGCCCGGCGCCGAGCGGATGCCCGCCGGTGCGCTCGGCGGTGTCACTCCGCGCCGTCCGGCTGGCGGTGGGCGAGGATGTCCGTGAGGCGCTGGACGTCCTCGCCGGTGATCATGATCTCGCCCTCCTCGTGCTTGTTGCGCAGGCGGTTGACCAGCTCGGCACGGAGGATGTCGATCTTGCCGTGCAGGATGCGCCGCTTGTAGGAGATCTCGGTCTCCTCCTCGGTGAGCTGGCGGATCACGTCTTTCAGTTCGAGATCCGTCAGTGAGCCGAGATCGGGAAACGTCTCGTCCATCGTGGCCTCCTCTCCTCTCGCGGACTATGCGCCGGCCGCTGCGCCCGGCGGGGGTGCCGGCATTGCCGGCCAGGGCAGCCAGTATAGACCAAACTGTCAGGTTGAGCCTGAGGCTAGGATAAGCGCCGCGCACGGAGCTCGCCGAGCCCCGTGCGCACGTACAGCACACTGGCCGCCAGCGCCAGCGCGAGCCCGACGTAGAGCAGCGCCCGGCCGAACCCCTTCAGGTCCACCATGGCGAAGAAGAACGACCCCATCACCGGCGCCACCGCCAGCCGTCCGGGCCAGTTGATGCGCAGCTCGACCCCGCGCACGAGCGCGTAGCGCCCGATTGCCAGCATCGCCAGCTCGCGCGCCGCCAGAACCGCCAGCGCCCACCGCGGCAGCAGCTGGAAGTGCCAGCCGACCACCACGCCGGAGACCACCAGCAGGCGGTCGGTCACGGGGTCCATCAATGTGCCCAGACGGCTGTATTGGCGGGTCAGCCGCGCGGCGATCCCGTCGGCGTAGTCGCCCCAGCCGATCACCGCGAACAGCGTGGCGAGCAGCGCTCCGGTGCCGTCGCGGCTGGAGAGCGCCACGATCAGGAACACCGGGATCAGCGCCAGCCGCGCGAAGCCGATCGCGTTGGGGATGGTCCACGGGCGCAGCGGCTGGCCGGCCTGCGTCTGCGGCGGCGGCGGACCGGAGCGGTCCAGGCCGAACAGGCGGGTGACTGTCAGGCGTGGGGTACCGGGGCCTGGGGCGCGTGCACCGGCGGCGGGCGTCTCCGGTGACGGGCCCGCGGCCGCCTGCGGATCCCCCGCCTCTAGGGGAGGCTCCGCCACAGCTCGTCCAGTGCCCGCAGGAACCGCTCGGGCTCGCCATCAAGCGGCAGCCCGGGCGCCTGCGCGCGTCCGCGGCGCACCTGGACCTCGACCTCGCCGGACTCCAGCGAGCGGCGCCCGACGGTCAGCCGCAGCGGGCAGCCGAGCAGCTCGGCGTCGGCGAACTTCTCACCTGGGCCGAGGTCGCGGTCGTCGTAGATGACCTCCACACCGCCCTCCAGCAGCGTCGCGTAGAGCTTCTCGGCGGCGTCGCGCTCGGGCGTACCCGGCTTGCCGATCGCCACCAGGTGCACGGCGAACGGCGCCAGCGCCCGCGGCCAGGAGATGCCGTGCTCGTCGGCGAACTGCTCGACCGCCGCCGCCACGATCCGGGCCGGCCCGATCCCGTAGGAGGCCATCCACACCGGCAGCTCCGCCCCGGTCTCGTCGAGATAGCTGGCGCCGAGCGGCTCGGAGTAGCGGGTGCCGAGCTTGAAGATGTTGCCCACCTCGATCGCCGCCTCGACGCTCAGGCGCTCGCCGGCCCTCAACCATTCCTCCCCCACCTGCTCCACGTCCGGACTGGCGCGCGCGACCTCGATGTTGGCAGCGTAGCTGTCTCCCAGCACGATCTCATCCTCCCCGGCGGCGCACGGCGCCATGTACTCGTGCGCGCCGAGGCCGCCCATCATCCCCACCTCGCCCTCCACCCGGTAGAAGCGCAGCCCGGTGCGCTCCATGATGCGGTCATAGGCGCCGACGTGCAGGGCGTAGCGTTCCTCCAGCCCCGCCTGGTCACGGTCGAAGCTGTAGGAGTCCTTCATCACGAACTCCCTCGTGCGCAGCACGCCGGCGCGCGGGCGCGGCTCGTCGCGCTCCTTGACCTGGAAGTGGTAGACGATCAGCGGCAGGTCACGGTAGGAGCGGACGGTCTGGGCGATGTGGAAGGTGACGGCCTCCTCGTGGGTCATCGC
>DAINPC010000103.1:0-8036 GCA_036743695.1 Solirubrobacteraceae bacterium
CCTCGGCCAGCACCTGCTCGCGGGTGACGATGCCGTAGCGCTCCAGCAGCAGCTCGGCGAGCGCCCGCCTGCGCTCGGTCGCGCCCGACGGGCCCTGCGCTCCCCCGCGAAAGACCGCCTCGGCGAGCGACCAGCGGCCCTGGACCTGGGACTGCGCGCCGGTGCGCCGCCTGCCGCTGAAGCGCGAGCGCCCTGCGCCGGCGTGCCCGCCGCGACGGCCGGTGAAGGCGCCCTGGGCTCCGGAGGAGCGCTCGGCGCGCGCCAGGGACAGCCGCGGCGCGCGCAGCGGCGCCCAGGCGTCGTTGGTGACCTCCCCGGCCCAGACGAGGTCCCACAGCGCCTCGCGCAGCGCCTCGGCGGGCGCGTCGAGCTCGGCGAGCAGGTCGGTGAAGAAGGCGGGGCCCTGGGCCAGCCGCGCGCGCAGGAGCTCGTGCTCGACGCTGCTCGGCGGATGCGCCGCGGCGCGGGCCGCGGGCGCGGACGCGGGCGGCCCGATCGCGGGCGCGTCCTCGCGGAAGTAAAGGGCCACGCGCCCGGAGCGCCCCAGCGCGCCCGCGCCCACCCACACGACCTCGCCGCTGGCGCACAGGCTGTCCAGCCACGACTGCGAGTAGGCGCCCGTGCGCCGGGGCAGCACGTCGCGCTCCCAGATCTCCACGGGCAGCGCCAGCCCCTGCAGCGCCACCAGCACCTCGCGCAGCCGGTCCACGCCGGCGCCCGCAGCGGAGTGGCGGTCAACTCCCTGCCAGGAGGGAAGGAAGGCGGCCAGGCGCCGCTGGTCGGCCGGCTCGATCTCCTTGCGCAGGGCGGCCAGCGAGGCGCGCCTGAGGCGGCGCAGGACCTCCACGTCGCACCAGTCGCGCTCGGCGCCGCCGGGGCGAAGCTCCCCGCGGACGATCTCGCCTGCCCGCTCCAGCTCGCGCAGCGCAGCGCTCGCGTCGACGCCGTAGCGGGCCAGCAGATCCCCCGTGGTGAAGGGCCCGTGCGTGCGGGCGTAGCGGGCGAGGAGCTCGTTCAGCGCGCTGGGGACGTCCGCCAGGAACGCCTCGGGCAGCCCGCCCGGCGGAACGGCCCCGAGCGCGTCGCGGTACAGGCCGGCCTCATCGGCGGCCACGTATCGCTCCTCGCCGCCGAGGCGCAGGCGGATGGCGCGTCGCTCGCGCTCCAGCCCGCGCAGCATGGACTCGACCTCGACGCCCGGGAAGACCCGTTCGGCGATCTCCCCGCCGTTGAGGTCGCCGACGTGGCGGAGCACGTCGTGCAGGCCGTCGCGGGCGGTGGCGCGGGTCATCTCGGAGCGGTGCTGCAGATCGTCTTCCACACGCGCCAGCGCACCCGGGTCGATCAGATCGCGCAGCTCCTCCTGGCCGAGCAGCTCGCGCAGCAGATCGCGGTCGAGCGACAGCGCCGCGGCGCGACGCTCGGCGTTGGGCGTGTCCCCCTCGTACATGTAGGTGGCCACGTAGTCGAACAGCAGCGAGGAGGCAAACGGCGAGGCGGTCTGGGTCTCGACCTCCACCAGGGAGATCTCGCGGGTGTGCAGGCCGGTGAGCAGCGCTTGCAGACCGGGCACGTCCAGCACGTCGCGCAGACACTCCCTGTAGGTCTCGAGGACGATCGGGAAGTCGCTGTAGCGCCGTGCCACCTCCAGCAGGCTCTGCGCCTTCAGCCGCTGTTGCCACAGCGGCGTACGCCGGCCGGGATAGGCGCGCGGGATCAGCAGCGCACGCGAGGCGTTCTCGCGGAAGCGCGCGCCGAACAGCGCCGAGCCGCCCAGCTCCGCGGCGACCGCCTGCTCGACCTCCCCGGGCTCCAGCAGCACGAGCTCGGCGGCGGAGGGCAGTGACTCGGCCTCGTCGGCGTCCAGGTCCGGCAGGTGCAGCACGATGCCGTCGTCCGCGGTGATGGCGTCCGCCTCCAGGCCGAAGCGCTCGTGGATGCGGGCGGACAGCGCCAGGCCCCAGGCGGCGTGGACGCGCCCGCCGTATGGGGAGAGCACGCAGATGCGCCAATCGCCGATCTCATCGCGGAAGCGCTCGACCACGATGGTGCGGTCGCTGGGCAGCACGCGCGTGGCGGACTGCTGTTCGCGCAGGTAGGCCAGCAGGTTGCGCGCGGCCCGCTCGTCCAGGTCGTAGTCGCGCTCGAGCGTGGGCGCGTCCTGCTCGACCGCCCAGCGGGAGAAGGCGCCGATCGCCTCGCCGAGCTCCTTGGGGCGCCCGATCGAGTCGCCCTTCCAGAAGGGCACCGCGCCGGTGGCGCCGGGCGCGGGGGTGACGATCACACGGTCGCGGCCGATCTCCTCGATCCGCCAGGTGGAGGCGCCGAGCATGAACGCCTGGCCCGGGCGGGCCTCGTAGACCATCTCCTCGTCCAGCTCGCCCACGCGGCGCCCGTCGGGCAGGGTGACCGCGAACAGGCCGCGATCGGGGATGGTTCCGGCGTTGGCCACGGCCAGCTGCCGGGAGCCCTTGCGCGCGCGGATGGTGCCGGCCACGCGGTCCCAGACGATCCGCGCGCGCAGCTCCCCGAACTCCTTCGACGGATAGCGCCCGTCGAGCATGTCCAGCACGTTCTCGAGCAGCTCGCGGGATAGCTCCGAGTAGGTGTACGTGCGCCTGACGAGCGCGTGCAGCTCATCCACCGAGACGCCCGACCCGGCTGTCTCGTGTTGTGATGGGCCGGCTCCCGCCGGCTCGGCCGCAACGGCGATTGCCACTATCTGCTGCGCGAGCACGTCGAGCGCGTTGCGGGGCACGACCGTGGGCTCGATCAGCCCTTCGTGCATGCGGCGGGCCACCACGGCGCACTCCAGCAGGTCGCCGCGGAACTTGGGGAAGATCCGCCCGCGGCTGACCTCGCCCACGCCGTGGCCGGCGCGGCCGATGCGCTGCAGGCCGCGAGCCACGGACTTGGGCGACTCGATCTGCAGGACCAGGTCCACCGCGCCCATGTCGATCCCCAGCTCCAGCGAGCTTGTGGCCACCAGGCACGGCAGCTCGCCGGCCTTCAGCAGCTCCTCGACCTTGGTGCGCTCCTCGCGCGCCAGCGAGCCGTGGTGGGCGCGAGCGATGTCCACCGGCTGCGCTCCCGAGTCGCCGGGCTCGTCCTCACGCGCCGCGAGCTCGTTTAGGCGCAGCGCCACGCGCTCGGCGGCACGGCGGTTGTTGACGAACACGATCGTCGAGGTGTGCGCGCGGACCTGCTTCAGAAGCTCGGGGTAGATGGCCGGCCAGATGGAGCTCCTGGTGGACTCGCCGCCCATGAGCGGCTCCAGGGCGTCGCGCTCGGAGGTCCCCGCCGCGCCCGTCGGTGCGGTGGCGGCGCTCGCGCCGGGCTCTGTCATGGACTCGACCGGAACCTCTATCCGCAGGTCGAGCTCCTTGCGGATGCCCGTGTCGATGATCCTGACGTGGCGCCCCGGGCCCACGAGAAAGCGGCCGATCTCCTCCAGCGGGCTCTGGGTGGCGCTCAGGCCGATGCGCTGGACCCCCGGCGCGCGCATGTCGGGCGGGGCGCCGCCGTCGCGCGCCTGCGGCTGCGCCTCCAGGCGCTCGAGCGTGAGCGCCAGGTGGGCGCCGCGCTTGGAGTGGGCGAGGGCGTGGATCTCATCCACGATCACCGCCTCCACCGAGCAGAGCATCTCCTTCGCGCGGGAGGTCAGGATCAGATACAGCGACTCGGGCGTCGTGATGAGGATGTCTGGCGGGTTTCGCGCCATGGCCGCGCGCTCGCGCTGCGGCGTGTCGCCGGTGCGGATGCCCACGCGGACGTCCCCGGCGCCGATCCCGCGCAGCGGCACGCGCAGGTTGCGCTCGATGTCATACGCGAGCGCCTTCAGCGGGCTCACGTAGACGACGCGCGTGCCCGCGCCCTCCCCGCCCCCCGTCGCGCCCTCCCCGCCCCGGCCGGCGCTCAGGCGGTCGAGCGCCCACAGGAACGCGGCGAGCGTCTTGCCCGATCCGGTGGGCGCGGAGACGAGCACGTGCTCGCCGCCGGCGATCGCCGGCCAGGCCTGCGCCTGAGCGGGCGTGGGAGCGGCGAAGGCCTGCGCGAACCACTCCTGCACCCGCGGGCTGAAGCTGGATAGGGGCACGCATGCGAGGCTAGCGCGGGCCTTGCAATCAAGCCCTCCCGGCGGCAGGTATAGGGTAGGCGCCGTGCGGGCAACCGGTGCACGTGATGACTTTCCGGGAAGACACTAGAAACTCCAGAGTTTATGGTTGGCAGATCGATACATCGAACTATGATCTATCTATCAGCCATTGGAACTTCCCAGTCAGGGAAGTGTACCCGGGACAAGACAGGAATCGCGTGACTAATGCCTAGAGCCAGTTCAGCTGCCACCAAGACCGCCAACGGCGGGACGGACCCCGCTTGGTCGATCCCCAGCCTGCGCGAGCCGCGCTACTCGCAGTCGCTGGAGCGTGGCCTTGCGATCCTGGGCTGCTTCACGCCCAAGCGTCCCGTGCTGGGCATTGCGGACATCGCTGACGACCTCGGCATGAGCCGCTCGACCACGCACCGCTACGTGATCACGCTGGTGGCGCTCGGCTATCTCGAGCAGGGCGCCTCCCGCAAGTACCGCCTGGGGCTGCGCGTGACCGACCTGGGGATGTCGGCGCTGAACTCGACGGGCCTGCGCGAGCACGCGCACCCCTACCTGGAGGAACTGCGCCAGCGGAGCACCTACACGACCAGCCTCGGCGTGCTGGACGGCACGGACGTGCTCTACGTGGACCGCGTGCGCAGCTTCCGCCGCGGCCAGAGCAGCATCGACCTCAACCTGCACACGGGCTCGCGCCTGCCCGCATACTGCACGGCGATGGGCAAGCTGCTGCTGGCGAACCTCCCCGAGTCCGAGCAGCGCGAGCTGATCGCCTCGATGAAGCTGACCAAACACGGTCCCAACACGATCACCAGCAAGAAGGCGCTGCGCGAGGAGCTGGACGACGTGCTGGCGGCGGGCTTCGCGGTGGACGACCAGGAGCTGGCACCGGAGCTGTACGCGATCGCTGCGCCCGTGCGCAACGAGGCCCGCGACGTGGTGGCGGCGGTCAATCTGGCGGCCCACAGCTCGATGATCTCGCTGGAGGAGCTGGTGGACGCGCTCGGCCCGCACCTCATCTCCACCGCCGACAGGATCTCAGCGCGCCTGGGCTACAGGCGCGACGACGAGCAGAACTAGCGCCGGTGGCATAACCTCTGGCGCCGGTATGCAGCTCCCTTCCGTCGCCAAGCCCACCCTCGCGCTGCCGTGCGCGGCGATCTGCGCGCTCGCGCTGGCGGCCTGCGGCAGCACGGTCTCGACCACGGCGTTCAAGGGCCAGCAGCACGAAGTCGCCCAGACGATCGCCAACCTCCAGGCGGATGCCACTGCGGGCGAACAAAAGAAGCTGTGCGCCAACGACGTGGCCGCCACGATCGTGACGCGCCTGGGCGGCAGCAAGGGCTGCGAACGGGCGATCAAGAGCCAGCTGGCGGAGGTGGACAGCCTCGAAGTCAGCGTCCAATCGATCCAGGTGGCCGCCGGCGGGGCGGCGGCGAGCGCTCACGTCAAGAGCATCCATGCGGGCAAGACCCGCGCGGGCACGATCTCCCTGGTCAAGGAGGGCAAGGCCTGGAAGGTCTCAGGGGTGCAGTGAGCGCCCGTACTGGCGCTCGTAGTAGGCGCGGTACTCGCCCGAGCGGATTGGCTCCCACCACCAGGCGTTGTCCCGATACCACGCCACCGTCTGCTCCAGCCCGTCGCTGAAGCGGACCTTGGGGCTCCAGCCGAGCGCGCGCACCTTCTGGGAGGAGAGCGAGTAGCGGACGTCGTGACCGGGGCGGTCGGCGACGTGCTCGATCTGTGTCTCTGCCGCTCCGGTCAGCTGGACGATGCGCCTGACGACGGTCATGTTGGCCTCCTCGTCGGGGCCGCCCGCGTTGTAGACCTCGCCGGGCTGGCCGTGCGCGAGCACGTGGCCGATGGCGGCGGCGAAGTCGGTGCAGTGGATCCAGTTGCGCACCTGCATGCCGTCGCCGTAGACGGGCAGCGAGTCGCCGTGCAGGGCGTTGAGGATCATCAGCGGGATCAGCTTCTCGGGGTACTGGTAGGGACCGTAGTTGTTGGAGCCGCGGCAGATCACCGCGGGCAGCCCGTAGGTGTGGAAGTAGCTCTGCACGAGCAGGTCCGCGCCGGCCTTGGTGGCGGAGTAGGGCGAGGACGGAGCGAGTGGGCTCTGCTCGGTGAAGGTCCCCTCGTCGATCGAGCCGTACACCTCGTCGGTGGAGACCTGGACGTAGCGCAGCCCCCGCTCGCGCGCGGCTTCCAGCAGCACGTAGGTGCCGAGCGCGTGGGTGGAGACGAACGCGTCCGGATCGGCGATCGAGCGGTCCACGTGGGTCTCGGCGGCGAAGTTCACGATCGCCTCGGGCGCCGCCGCGTCGATCGCCTCGGCGACCGCCTCGCGGTCCTCGATGGCGCCTCGCAGGAAGCGGAAGGACGGATCCCCGGCGAGGTCGTGGAAGTTCTCCTCGCGGCCCGCATAGGTGAGCTTGTCGAGCACGGTCACCTGATCGCCGTGCTCGCGCAGGCGCTGGCGGGCGAAGGTGGAGCCGATGAACCCGGCGCCGCCGCAGACCAGAAGCCTCATACGCGCATCATCCCAGCGCGCGCCGCCAGATAGCCCGCAAGCCCGTCCTGCCAGGGTGGCAGCGGGAGCACGTCGTCGCGTTCGGACTCGAGCGCCGACCACGCCGGGCGGGGCGCCGGGCGCGCCATCTCGGCGCTGCTGGCCTCCTCCACGCGGCAGGGCAGCTCGGCCTGGCGGAAGATCTCTCGGGCGAAGCCGTTCCAGGAGACCTGTCCGGCGCCCGCGAGGTGCGCGAGGCCCCTCACGCGGCGCTCGATCAGGCCGAGCAGCGCCGGGGCGAGGTGACCGGTCCAGGTGGGACAGCCCACCTGGTCGCTGACGACCTGCACCTGCTCGCGCTCGCCCGCCAGCCTGAGCATCGTCTCGGCGAAGTTGCGCCCGCCGGTGCCGAACAGCCAGGAGGCGCGCACGACGGCGTGGCGCGGGGAGGCGGCCAGCACCTGGCGCTCGCCGGCGAGCTTGCTCTGGCCGTACACGGAGCGCGGTCCGGTTGGATCGGACTCGAGGTAGGGACGGGGCGCGCCGGCGGGATCGAGCGGAGCCTGGCCGTCGAAGACGTAGTCGGTCGATACGTGCACCATCCCCACGCCCGCCGCGGCGGCCGCGCGCGCGAGGTTGCCGGCGCCGTCGGCGTTGACGGCGTGCGCCTGCTGGCGGTGTGCCTCCGCGCCGTCCACGTCGGTCCACGCGGCGCAGTTGAGCGCGGCGTCGGGGCGAGCTCGCGCGAAGGCCTCCTGGACGCCGGCCTCGTCGGTGACGTCCAGCTCCGCTCGTGTCAGGCCCACCAGCTCGTGACCCGCGCGCTCGCCCGCGCGCAGCACGTCCAGGCCGAGCATCCCGGCGGCGCCTGCGACGAGCAGCCTCACAGGATGGAGATGTCGGAGTTGTCGCCGACCATGAAGCGGTAGGCGCGCGGCTGGCGATCGCCGCGGCGCACGGTCACGTTGCGCCCGAGCAGCGAGGACTCCATGCGCCCGTCGAGGTCGCTGACGCTACAACCGGCGAGCAGGATGGAGTGCTCGACCTCGGCTCCCGAGATGGTGCAGCGCTCGCCGATGGAGGTGTAGGGGCCGATGTAGCAGTCGCTCAAGCGGGCGTCCGCGCCGATGATCGCGGGGCCGCGCACGACCGTGCGCTCGAGGCGGGCTCCTGCCTCGATCACGACGCGCCCATCGACCTGTGAGTCGATCAGCTCCCCCTCGACCCGCTCGATCAGGTTGTCGAGGATCAGGCGGTTGGCCTCGAGCATGTCCTCGAGGCGTCCCGTGTCCTTCCACCAGCCGCGCACGACATGCGGCTCCACGCGCATGCCCGCATCGAGGAGATGCTGGATCGCGTCGGTGATCTCCAGCTCGCCGCGAGCCGATGGCTCGATCGCGCGCGCGGCGTCGTGGACGG